>CAMIVO010000004.1 GCA_946401865.1 uncultured Clostridia bacterium | reverse complement strand
CATTCCTATGTGTGCCTTCGAGCGAAGCGAGAAAGGAATGGAATTTAAAATGAATCATAATAATGATGAAAAATAGAGGAGAAAATAGGGAATTTGGTACATTCGCTAAAAGATACAAACTGGCTAAAAGATGCTATCAAATGGTTAAAACAAAAAGATATTTTATAAAAAGGATTTTGGAGGTAAAAAAATGGTTAAACAAACAGCTGGTAGAGAACAATTAGGAAATTTTGCAGAGGAATTTGCTAAATTAAATGATGATGTATTATTTGGAGAAATATGGTCAAGAGAAGATAAACTATCTTTAAGAGATAGAAGTTTAGTAACAATATGTGTTTTTATGGGAAAAGGTTTAGTAGATAGTTCTTTAAAATATCATATTATGAATGCCAAAAAGAATGGAATTACTTTATCAGAGATGGCAGAAATTGTAACTCATGCTGCATTTTATGCAGGATGGCCAAATGCTTGGGCAGTATTTAACTTAGTTAAAGAAGTATATGCAGATGAAATACAAAATAATAACACAGATAAGGGAACAACTCATGGAGGAGCTTTTGGGATGGGAGAACTTAATGTAAATTATGCTAAATACTTTATTGGTAACTCTTATTTAAAAATGTTAGATAAAACAGAATCAGGAGTGAGTTTTGCAAATGTAACTTTTGAACCAGGTTGTAGAAACAATTGGCATATACATCATAGCCAAAAAGGTGGAGGTCAAGTTTTAATCTGTGTTGAAGGAGAAGGTTGGTATCAAGAAGAAGGAAAAGAGGCTAGAAGCTTAAAGGTTGGAGATATTGTAGTAATTCCTGCAAATGTTAAACATTGGCACGGAGCAAAAAAAGATTCTTGGTTTAGTCATATTGCAGTAGAAATACCAGGAGAAAATACATCAAATGAATGGTGTGAACCTGTAACTGATGAAGAATATGATAAATTATAAATATACTTATTTTTGCAAAAAGTGTGGTATAACTCATAAATTATGCTAAAAGCTGGTTGTAACCTTTAAAATATTATTATAGAATAACAATAAATTTAATAATGAGGAAAATTAAAATGGAATTTAAAGGAGGATTTTTATGGAAAAGAAATTAGGATTTGGATGTATGCGACTTCCTATGAATGGAGGCGAAGTTGACTATACTGAATTTAACAAAATGATAGACTATTATATGGATCAAGGCTTTAATTATTTTGATACAGCACATGGATATTTAGGAGGAAAAAGCGAAATAGCAATTAGAGAATGTTTAGCTAAAAGATATCCTAGAGAAAGTTACATATTAACGAATAAATTAACAGCACCATATTTCAAATCACAAGAAGAAATAAAAGTCTTTTTTGAAAAACAATTACAATGGTGTGGTGTTGAATATTTTGATTATTATTTAATGCATGCACAAGATAGAAATACATACCAGCATTTTCAAAAAACAAATGCTTATCAAGAATGCTTAAAACTTAAAGATGAGGGGAAAATAAAACATTTAGGTATTTCATTTCATGACACGAGCGAAATGCTTGAACAAATATTAACCGAACATCCAGAAGTAGAAATAGTTCAAATACAATTTAATTATGCAGATTACTTATCAGCAAGTGTTCAATCTAAAAAAGTGTATGAAGTTTGTCGTAAATTCAATAAACCTATTTTAGTAATGGAACCTGTAAAAGGCGGAGGATTAGTTAATTTACCAGAAGAAGCAAAAAAAATAATTGATGAATTAAATCAAGATATGTCTTATGCAAGTTATGCAGTTAGATTTGCAGCTAGTTTTGATGGAATGTACAAAGTTTTATCAGGTATGAGTAATTTCGAACAACTTAAAGATAATGTTGATTATATGAAAGACTTTACACCATTAAATGATAAAGAAATGAAAGCTGTATTAAAAGTAGGAGAATTATTAAGAAACATAGGAGGAATTCCTTGCACTGCATGCAGATACTGTGTAGAGGGGTGCCCAATGAAAATATCAATTCCAGATTTGTTTTCTTGCTATAATGCAAAAATTCAATTCCAAGATTGGAATGCAGGTTATTATTATAATGTTCATACACAAAACGGAAATGGAAGAGCTTCAGATTGTATAAAATGCGGAAAATGTGAAAAAATATGTCCGCAACATTTAGAAATTAGAAATTTATTAACAAAAGTATCAGAAACTTTTGAATAGGGAGGATTTTAAAATGATGGAAAAAGTAGATTCAGTTAAAAAAACAAATAAATTAGTAGAAATATTATCTACTACAAAGGCAAAATATATAATAGGTACAGTTTTATTTAGTGGCTTAGGAATAGCTATTCCTAGAATATTTCACGTATTACTTGGAAGCTCTGCAGGAGTAACATTTTTACCTATGCATTTAATGGTATTAATTTCAGCTTTAGTATTTGGAATGACTTCTAGCTGTATTGTTGCAGGTAGTTCAGTTATATTTAGCTATTTATTAACAGGAATGCCAGCTTTAGCAAGAATGCCATATATGTTAATAGAATTAGTTATATATGGAATTTTACTAGGATTATTTAATAAAAAAGTTAATTCATATATTTCTTTAATAGCTACAATGATAATAGGAAGAATTTTATATGCAGGAGTACTATTTGCATCAGTTAATTTATTTGGGTTAAATGGATATGGAATTTCTGTAATGCAAAGTGTAAAATCGGGAATACCTGGAATAGTACTTCAACTTGCTTTAGTACCAGTTTTAGCAATGGTAGTTAGGAAAGGAATAAAGTTAGATGACTAAATTAGAAGAGTTAAAAGAAAGATTATATTCCAAAAATGCTTCACTAGTTGTAGGTTATTCAAATGGGGAAATTAAAGAATACTATCAAGATAGAATTAAAGATATAAAAGAAATTTTGCAAAATGATGAAAATGCACTTAATCGGAGCATGTATTGCAGATAAAGTAATAGGAAAACTTGCAGGTAGTTTACTTGCAGTTTCTGGAGTTAAAGAAATTTATGCTGATGTTTTAAGTGAATATGCAATACTTGTATTAGAGCAAAACAATATAAAATATGAATATAAAACAAGGGTACCATTTATTATAAATAAAGATCATACTGGGATGTGCCCTATGGAAAATAAATTTAAAGATGAAAATGATATTAAAAAGATTTATAATGAAGTATTAGCTAAATAAAAAGAAGGAAATTATTGAAATGAGTATTGAAAGTGAAGTATTTAAGAGATATATTCCAAACAACAAAAAGCTTATAAAATATGGTTTTAAAAAATCTAATAATTCTTATAACTTTTCTACAACTTTTATGAATAATACATTTAGAGCAGATATAGTTATAAATGATAAAGGACAAGTTACAGGAAAAGTTATAGAAATAGAGTTAGATGAAGAATATACAAATTTTCGTGTTGAAGGAAATATGGGAGAGTTTGTTGGTACAGTTAGAGAAGGGTATAGAAATATTTTGCAAGATATAGCAAATAATTGCTTTGAAAAAGAATACTTTATTTTTGAACAAACAAACAGAATTACAAAATTGATAAATGAAAAATATGCAGTCAGCCCAGAGTTTTTGTGGGCTAAATTTCCTGGATTTGGAGTTTTTAGAAATGCAAGAAGTAATAAATGGTTCGGGATAATAATGAATATAGATAGAAGTAAAATTATATCAGATAAATCAGGAGAAATTGAAGTTTTAAATGTAAAACTAGATGATAAAGTTCAAAATTATTCAGGTGTTAAACGGAATTTATCCATCATATCACTTAAGTAAAAAAAGTTGGATTTCAATTATTCTAGATGATACTTTATCAGATAAGGAAATAATGAATTTAGTTGACTTGAGTTATGATAATGTAATAAAATAATTATAAGTTGGAAAATTTATGATTTTAGGGACACTGCATAAAATCATGAGATGATTTGATTTTAGGGACACTGCATAAAATCATGAGATGATTTTAGTAAGTGTCCCCAAAAGTAGTAAGTGTCCCCAAAAGTAGTAAGTGTCCCCAAAAGTAGTGGAGGTGATAACAATAAATTTTTGGTATATATGGTTTATATTAATTATTGTTTGCTGTATAATAATACCGCAAAGAAATAAATTATATTTAGGAATATTAAAAAGAAAAAAGAAAGGTAGGAAAAGAAAAATGCCACAAGAATTAATGAAAGAATTTATAGGAAAAAACTGCACAATTATATTATTTAATGAATCTTTTGGAGTACAAGGAAAAATAGTTGCAGTAGAAGATAATTGGATAAAAGTTGAAGAAAAGAAAAAAATACGTTTAATTAATGGGGATATGATAAGAGATATATCAATAGCATCAGAAAAATAGGGAACAAAAGAACCGGTACCAATTGTCATATATCAATGTAAAAAGGAAGGAAAAATAATTATGCAATTTACGGAGCAATCAGCAAACCAAGAAAATCCGCTATGGTCAAACTATATAAAAAGAGAAAAGGAACTTTATAAAAGAAATAATGACTTACGCTCAGAATTTGAAAGAGATTATACAAGAGTAATACATTCTACAGCATATAGAAGAATGAAAAATAAAACACAAGTATTTTTCTCACCTAAAAATGATCATATATGTACAAGAGCTGAACATGTAGTTCATGTAGAATCTGTAAGTTACACAATTGCAAAGAATTTAGGTTTAAACACAGAACTTACAAAAGCAATAGCAACAGCACATGATATAGGTCATAGCCCTTTTGGCCATCAAGGAGAAAGAATACTATCAAATATATCTAAACAAGATATAGGAGAAGCCTTTTGGCATGAAAAAAATGGGCTAAATATGGTAGATAAAATAGAACTTTTAGAAGACCCAAAGGGAAATAAACAAAATATGAATTTAACTTATGCTGTAAGAGATGGAATTATTTCACATTGTGGAGAAATAGATGAAAATAGTTTAAAACCAAGAAAAGAATTTATAAATTTAAATGATTATACATATCCAAATCAATACGCTCCATATACTTGGGAAGGCTGTGTTGTAAAAATATCAGATAAAATAGCATATTTAGGAAGAGATATTCAAGATGCTATAACACTTGGAATGATAGAAAATTTAGATGAGCTATATGAAATTTTAAACTATGATAAAGATGAAGTAATAAATAATACAGTAATTATTAATAATTTAATATATGACTTATGTACCAATTCTAGTATAGAAAAGGGTTTGTGTTTTTCAGAGGAAAAATTCAATATGATAAATACTTTGAAAAAATATAATTATAAAAAAATATATTTTTCAGAAAAATTACAACCATCTAATAGTTATTTTGAATTAATAATAAACACAATATATAATTTATTAAAGCAATCATATACAGATAAAAAAGCAAAAAATAAATGTCCTGAATTAATAAAAGATTTTAATAATTGGTTAAAAGATTATTGGAATTTAGAAAGAAACAAGGAAAATCAAAATGATGTGATTTTCAACATGTCAAATGAAAAGGATTTTTACAAGGCAAGTATATACTACATTGCTGGAATGACAGACAATTATGCAATTGAAATGTACAATAAAATTATAAAATAAATTATTGAACAAAAAAATTATTATTGCTATAATTATTTATATAAAAATAGAAAAATATTTAAGAAGGAGAAAAACAAATGATATTAGTCATTGTATTTGTTGTTTTAATTATACTGTGTATATCACAATACAACCAAAAAGAGGAACTAAACAAAAAAATAAGAAGACTAGAAGAAGAAAATGAAATACTTAGAAAAAAAATAAGTATTAATAGTAAAGATCCTATTGATGAAATAAGTGCAAAAAGTTTAAATGAAAATAAAAATTTGGTCAATGATAACATAGGTCTAAACGAAAATATAGAGCCAAAAGATGAATTTAAGAAAAATACTGAAATTATACAAAATAAAAAAATAGAGCAAAGTAATAAAATTAATAATAATATAAAAGAAAGCAATAATTATACAATTGAAGAAAAATCATCATCAAATGTAAAAGAAAATATAAAACCTGTTTTAGAAAAAAATAAAGTAAAAAACGAACAAGAAAGAAAAAATACTACAATTTTAGCAACTGGAGCAACTTTTATAATACTTGCTGCAATTGTACTTTTAACATCTACTTGGCATGTTATGCCAAATATTATAAAAACAGGTATCTTATTATTAATTGCTGTTATATTTTTTGCATTAAGTGCATTTGCAAAAGAAAAGAAATTACATAAAGCATCAAGAGCTTTCTATTACATAGCAATGGCATATATTCCAATATTTTTCATATCTATTTCTGCCTTTGGACTATTGGGAAAATATTTATCTATAAATGGAGACGGAAAATATATCTATTTTACTATAGCGGGAATATTTAATTCGTTTGTTTATTATATAGAATATAAGAGAAAAAACATGCCAGAACTATTATATGGAAGCATATTAACACAAGTTTTTACGGTGATAATGTTTGCTTGTATTTTTGAAACCTCAATTCAAAATATAGTATTTTGTACACTTTTATACAATATAGAATTTATACTATTAACAAAAAATAATAAATTTCTAAAAGAGAACTCATACATATATAGCTTTATACCTTATTTTGGACTAGTATGTTGCGCATTTTTTGCAATTGCTGTAAATAGTTTTATAGTTTTATGTGATTTAGTATTTTTAGCAATAAACTTTTTAGTATTATATTTTAAAGATAAAAATATAGTTAATTTTGGAATATTTAATACCGTAATAAATGTTCTTGGGTTTTACCTTGTTTGGAAAACTGGAAATGCTTTAACACTTACATTTAAAAATATAATAGCAGTATTGTATTTTATAATAATAAATGGTTGTATAATAGAAGTAAATAAAAACCAAAACATAAAAATAACCTCTATAATAGAATTATTAATATGTATGCAAATAGTATTTTTCTGGAATATAACAGATAATACAGGCAGATTTATAATAACATTAATCCAACTTTTAATTTCAATATATTCATATACAAAAGTAAGAAAGTATGCAGGTGTAGCATTATGCATAAATGTACTAATTTTCTTATATACAATACTTTCTCAATTGTTATTATATTTCGTGTTAAAAATTTCAAGTTATCAGTGGTTTATATTTAGTGGTATATTTACATTTATAATATATGAAATTTTAGGAAAATTAATAATAAAAAATAAAGATATTAAAAAAGCAAATTTTTATATGTCACATATGTATATTGCAAATGTGATAGTACTTGTACTAATTTTTAATTTGAAAAAATTCTGTAACAATATATTCGACTGGATTATAATAACATTGGTTTATGCATATAGCACGGTAAGAATTAAAGAAAAATCAACAGCAGTAATATTTAAATATTTAACATATATTGCAACAGGTCTTACATTACTTGTAATATGTAATTATACTAGATTACCAATAAATGCAAAATTAATCATCCCATCAATTATAGTATTAGCATTTTTAGGTATAGAACCTAAAATAAATATCAAAAGTGATATGGATTATCCATTTAAAGCAATATTATATATGGTTTCATATCTTTGTATTGCATTTATACAAGGAATTTGGTCATTAATAATTGCAATAGTTTTAACAATAATCATATTTATAGTAAGTTATTTCCAAGAAGAAGATAAAGATATAACAAAAGTAGTAGATCATATAATTCCTTTATTAGGGCTTATAATCGTAGGTGTAATAACTGCTATTCAAAAAAGAATAGATCCATTTATTTTACAAATTATTTACTTAGGTATAGCTGTTGGAAACAGTGTAATGGCATTATTTAAAAAAGAAAAAGAATGGTTTACAATTACTGCTGGAATATATTTACTTATGACAGTATTTAGTGTAGAAAGCAAATATTTTGGAGCAATACTATTTTTAATATGGAATTTCTATAATTATTTTATTGTATTTAAAGAAAGCAATTATCAAAAATTATTTAAAGTTATAATATATGTCAATTTGCTTGTTTTATATAATTTTATAATAGGAGATTTAAATTTAAATATTTATGCTACAGCACGTTTATTAGGTTATTTAGCGATTTCAATTGCAATTTCAGATATTATACAAGAAAATCTAGAAGGACCATTTAAGGAAATAGTAGTAACCATTATAAATTTGTATGCATTAACTGCTTATTTAAACAATCTTGATGGAATGCTATTTACATTAATACTTCTTTGTATAGTATTATATAGCTATTACAAAAAATCTGGAAATCTATTTATGGTTACAATAGCAAATATAATTATAAATATATTTGCACTCACAAGAAAATTTTGGTTCAGTGTTCCTTGGTGGGTATATTTATTAGTTGTAGGAAGTGTGCTAATTGGTTTTGCAGTAAAAAATGAAGCTAACGAAAACAAAAGCATATCAAAAGGAATTGTGGATAATATTAAAAGCATTAAAGATAAAATAGATAATGGGTAAAAACAAAGGAATGAAGGCAAAAATGGAAGAAAAATTGGTGTCAATAATAGTAAAAGACAATTCATATATGGAAAAAGCAAAAAAGCTAGCAGAAAAATTGAATAGCAAAATTATTACAGACAATAATTCAGAATCAAATCTTTTATTACAATTTGATGAAGATGGATTATCACTTGTTTCTGGTAATATGAAATTACATCAAGATTTTACCAAAATAATAAGAAGAATAAAACAAAGCAATTTAGAAAAAGAACTATTAATACATGCTTCAAAAATTAAAGGAAAAAAACAAGATTTAGTTGCTCTAGATGCAACTGCTGGAATGGGGGAAGATTCTATGCTTCTTTCAGCATATGGATTTAAAGTAAATTTATATGAAAAAAATCCAATAATAGTAGAACTTTTAAAAGATGCAATAGAAAGAGCAAAACAAATTCCTGAACTTAAAGAAATTGCAAGTAGAATGAATGTATATGAAGAAGACAGCATCATAGCAATGCAAAATTTAGACTATGAACCTGATGTAATATTATTAGATCCCATGTTTCCAGAAAGAACAAAAAGTGCATTAATAAAAAAGAAATTTCAAATTTTACACCAAATAGAAACACCATGTACAAATGAAAAAGAACTATTAGATTCAGCAATAAAAGCCAAGCCTAAAAAAATAGTGATAAAAAGGCCGTTAAAAGGAGAATTTTTAGCAGGAGTAAAACCAAGCTATTCTATAAAAGGAAATTCAATAAGATATGATTGCATAATTTAGGGGAGTCTTTTCATTGGGGAGCTTTCGGGAAGCTTTTGGGGAAGCTTTTGAGCTTTTGGGGACACTTCCCAAAAGCATAATGCTAATTCAAGAGAAAACATGAAAAATTTTAATTGTAACCAAAATGTCACAAAAATTTAATAAAAATGTAATAAAACAAGAAAAACCTTGAAAGTAGTGTAACTTTCAGGGCTTTTTTATTTGGAGTTATATTATTAAATATACAAATTAATAATATTATACAATTCTTAAAATACACAATACTAGGCTATTTTATTATCTTTATTACTTCCCCAAATAAAAAATTATACATTTGACAAATGCTTGATTTTACTATAAAATTTGAGAAAATGATACATTAATAATTTACATATTTAATAATATATGTCCTAAAATATCAGTAGTGAAGTAGTTAGGAAAAATTGGGACAAAAAAGAACCGGTACAAATTTACCTAAAAATAGAAGGGAGAAAGAAAAATATGAAAGAACAGAAGAAAAGTAAAACCTCAGGAATTACACTAATAGCATTAGTAGTAACAATAATTGTATTATTACTATTAGCAGGAATATCAATTATGATGTTATCTGGAAATAATGGAATATTACAAAGGTCGGGAGAAGCAAAAAATGTAACAGATGAGGCACAAATAAAAGAACAAATAAAATTATCTTATTTAGCAGCATTATCTGAAGATTTAAATAATGTAACACTAAAAACCATAAATGAACAATTAAAAAACAATGGAGTAAAAGGAAAAGCAACAAAAGCAGGTAAAAAATTAAAAATAACTGTAGATGATGAAAAGAATTTGGGTAGTACAAAAAGTTATATAATTAATGATAGTGGGGAAATTAGTGAATATAAACAAGGAGAACCTACAGAAGTTTATGTTGTAATATATGCAGATGGTGAGATGCAATTTAGTGCTACAAAAGGATATAAAGATCCAGAAAAAACAGGAACCCTAATATATGACGGCTCAGAAAATGATATAAGTAATACAAGATTTGTAGGGCTCGACTATACGACTTTTAAATGGGATATTCCTTGGTTTGATTATAGAAATAAGATAAAAAAAGTCAAATTTAAAGAAAAAATTGCACCAAAGTATACTAGTAATTGGTTTTATGGTTGTACTAATTTAAAAACAATTGATGGAATAGAATTACTAGATACAAGTAATACATTAGATATGAGTGATATGTTTGCATCATGTAGAAATTTGGCTTTATTGGACGTAAGCAATTTTGATACAAGTAATGTGACCACTATGTCAGCTATGTTTTGCATATGCGAGAGTTTAACTTCACTTGATGTAAGCAATTTTGATACAAGTAATGTAATTAATATGGGGTCTATGTTTGATCGTTGCAAGAGTTTAACTTCACTTGATTTAAGTAATTTTGATACGAGTAATGTTACAAATATGGGTTGGATGTTTAGTAATTGTATAAGTTTATCTAAACTGGATGTTAGTAGCTTTAATACAAGCAAAGTATCTAATATGACCAGTATGTTCTATCACTTAAAAAACCTGCAAACATTGGATGTAAGCCATTTTGATACAAGTAATGTAACTAATATGCATATAATGTTTGGTAATTGCGAAAAATTAACATCACTAAATATAAGTAATTTTAAGACAAGTAATGTAACAAATATGGGTGCAATGTTTATGTATTGTTATAATCTAGAACAACTGGATGTAAGTAATTTTGACACTAGTAATGTAATTAATATGTATGATATGTTTTCTTATTGCAAAAATTTAACAACATTAGATGTAAGCAGTTTTGATACAAGTAATGTAACTAATATGAATGAGATGTTTTCATTAACAAATTTAGAAAAAATATATGTTTCAGATAAATGGAGTACAGAAAGTGTTACAAGTAGCACAAATATGTTTGCAACTAGCCCAATGACAATAAATGGGAAAACTTATACATACGAAGGGGTAAATACTCCAGTTCTAAAGGGTGGAAACGGAACTGAATGGAATGCAGAACATATAGATGCAGAATATGCAAGAATAGATGAAGAAGGAACACCTGGATACTTTACATTAAAAAACTAGTCTATTATCGAGATAGTATCATTAGAACTAGAGATATTGGGCAATATTTTTCATCGGGGACAGTTCCCAATGAAAATGTCGGTTGTAATCAAAATGTCATAAAATACCAGTAGTGTAGTAGTTAGGAAAACTTGGGACAAAAAAGAACCGGTACAGATTTACCAAAAAATAGAAGGGAGAAAGAAAAGTATGAAAGAACATAAGAAAAGTAAAACCTCAGGAATTACACTAATAGCATTAGTAGTAACTATAATTGTATTATTACTATTAGCAGGAATATCAATTATGATGCTAAGTGGAAATAATGGAATATTACAAAGGGCAGGAGAAGCAAAAAATGTAACAGATGAGGCACAAATAAAAGAACAAATAAAATTATCTTATTTAGCAGCATTATCTGAAGATTTAAATAATGTAACACTAAAAACCATAAATGAACAATTAAAAAACAATGGAGTAAAAGGAAAAGCAACAAAAGCAGGTAAAAAATTAAAAATAACTGTAGATGATGAAAAGAATTTGGGTAGTACAAAAAGTTATATAATTAATGATAGTGGGGAAATTAGTGAATATAAACAAGGAGAACCTACAGAAGTTTATGTTGTAATATATGCAGATGGTGAGATGCAATTTAGTGCTACAAAAGGATATAAAGATCCAGAAAAAACAGGGAGTTTAATATATGATGGCTCAGAAAATGATATAAGTAATGTTTTATTTAAAGGCCTTGATTATAATACTTTTAAATATGATATACCCTGGTATGATTATGCGAATAAAATAAAAAAAGTAACAATTAAAGAAAAAATAGTGCCAAAGTTCACTAGAATGTGGTTTGAAATGTGTAGAAATTTAAAAACAATTGATGGAATAGAATTGTTAGATACAAGCAATGTAATAGATATGAGTAGAATGTTTGGTGTATGCGAAAAACTAATTGATGTAGATGCAAGTAATTTCGATACAAGTAATGTAATTAATATGGCGGGTATGTTTAATTATTGTAAAAGTTTAACTTCACTTGATGTAAGTAATTTTGATACAAGTAATGTGACTAATATGAATGGGATGTTTGAGTGTTGCGAGAGTTTAATCTCACTTGATTTAAGTAATTTTGATACGAGTAATGTTACAAATATGGGGTATATGTTTGATTACTGTTTAAGTTTATCTAAACTGGACGTTAGTAGCTTTAATACAAGCAAAGTATCTAATATGGCCAATATGTTCTATTCCTTAAAAAACCTGCAAACATTGGATTTAAGCCATTTTGATACAAGTAATGTAACTAGTATGTTTATGATGTTTAGTTTTTGCGAAAAATTAACATCACTAAATATAAGTAATTTTAAGACAAGTAATGTAATAGATATGGGTGTAATGTTTCAATGTTGTTATAATCTAGAACAACTGGATGTAAGCAGTTTTGACACAAGTAAAGTAACTAATATGTATTATATGTTTTCTTGTTGCAAAAATTTAACAACATTAGATGTAAGCAGTTTTGACACAAGTAAAGTAACTAACATGTCAAATATGTTTTGGCAGTGTATGAAATTGACATCATTAGATATAAATAATTTTGATACAAGTAATGTAACCAATATGAATGGGATGTTTGCAATAACAAATTTAGAAAAAATATATGTTTCAGATAAATGGAGTACAGAAAAAGTTACAGATAGTACAAATATGTTTGCAACTAGCCCAATGATAATAAATGGAAAATCCTATGAATATGAAGGTGTAAATACTCCAATTTTAAAAGGCGGAAACGGAACTGAATGGAATGCAGAACATATAGATGCAGAATATGCAAGAATAGATGAAGAAGGAACACCTGGATACTTTACATTAAAAAACTAGTCTATTATCGAGATAGTATCATTAGAACTAGAGATATTGGGCAATATTTTTCATCGGGGGCAGTTCCCAATGAAAATGTCAGTTGTAATCAATATGTCCTAAAATACCAGTAGTGAAGTAGTTAGGGAAAATTAGGACAAAAAAGAACCGGTACAGATTTACCCAAATAAAAGTCCTAAAAAATAGAAGGGAGAAAGAAAAATATGAAAGAACATAAGAAAAATAAAGCTTCAGGAATTACGCTAATAGCTTTAGTTGTCACAATAATTGTATTATTACTATTAGCAGGAATATCAATTATGATGCTAAGTGGAAATAATGGAATATTACAAAGGGCGGGAGAAGCAAAAAATGTAACAGATGAGGCACAAATAAAAGAACAAGCGGAATTAATAAAAAATGCAAAATTAATAGAGAAAAATATAAAAAATGAAAAATTAAACAAGGAAGAATTAATCTCAGCTATAAGTAATGATAACAGTTTTAGTGGAAGTAATATAGATGACACAGGAGTAATTACCACAAAAGAAGGAAAACAAATAATAGTTACCGAAGATTTAAACATATTAATAGGAGAAAAGATTAAGACAGAAAGTTTAAAAGATGGCGACCATATTTTATTAAAGTTAAATGGAATAGATACAGCAGTAGAATGTATTGTTTTATACGATAGTTCATCTGAAGTTGGAGCTAACGGAGTACAGGTAATAACTGGTGATGTAATAGAGGAAAATGTTGTACTTGGTGCAGGAAATCCTAATTCTGAACAGGATGACATGATTCCAGAAGCTTTGCTCCAAAAAAGTGATGAAGAAAAAGCACAGTGGTCTTATAACAATGCAATTACAAATTTGAATTTAAGAGCTGAAAAATATATAAATTCAGATTATATTATTGATGCAAGATGTGTAGGAAGTGATCCAATTAATAAAGATAAAGAAGGTGAAATGTTTACAAATAATGATTATGAATATCTTTCACAACACAATGAAAGGTACAAAGGATTGGATGAAAACTATAAAAGTGATTATAATAAGATGACTTCCCTAAACATAATCCAACAGAATACAGATAAAAAAATCAAGGACTTTTGGTTAGCTTCTAGAAAACGTATTTTTGTTGAATGGACATTTACTACTTTTGAAATAGGTTATGTAAATACTGATGGAGTTACAAGTAGCAATCCATCAGTAATTATTCGAGAATATTCAGGTAAGCCAATAGCATATGGCTATAAGCATGGATTTCGTCCTGTATTTAAATTAAAAGCCAACACTGAATATATAAAAATCAATACAAATAGAAATTAACAATATATATTAGATATACTTAGAATATTTACTGCAGGAATTGACTAATATAAAAAAATTGATTTTCAGCTTTTGGGGAAGCTTTTGGGGACACTTACCAAAAGCATAATGCTGATTAAAGAGAGAAAATATGAAAAGACTTTAATTGTAACCCAAAGGTCATAAAAATTTAATAAAAATGTAATAAAACAAGAAAAACCTTGAAAGTAATGTAGCTTTCGAGGTTTTTGCATTTGGATATATTATTAAATATGTAAATTAATAATATGTTAAAATCTTTCAAATACAGTCTATTTGGCTATTTTGGTACTTTTATTATTTTTGCAAATGAAAAATTTATACATTTGACAAATGCTTGATTTTACTATAAAATTTGAGAAAATGATACATTATTAAATTACATATTTAATAATATATGTCCTAAAATACCAGTAGTGCAGTAGTTAGGAGAAAATTAGGACAAAAAAGAACCAGTACAGATTTACCCAAAAAAATTGAAGGGAGAAAGAACATATGAATGAACATAAGAAAAATAAAATATCTGGAATAACATTAATTGCACTTGTTGTAACTGTGATAGTGCTTTTAATATTAGCAGGAATTTCAGCTTCAATGCTATCAGGAAATAATGGAATAATAAATAAAGCAGGAAGTGCAAAAGAGCAAACAGAAATTGCAAAAGAAAAAGAAGCAATAGGAACAGCAGCATTGCAAGCAGCTAATAAAGGCAAGTTTGGAGATATTACACAAGAAAATTTGCAACAACAAATTAATAATGAGTTTGGTGAAGAAAAAAATGCAAAAGTATATGAAGAAGATGAAAACTTTTTAGTGTTGGTAGAAAATAGATTATATAAAGTTGACAAAGATGGAAATGTAGAGTTAAGCGAGTCAAATTTTGAATTTCCTAAAAAAGAATTTCTAGCTCAATTAAGTAATAACGAACTAGGAGTATCTGAAGACAAGCCTTATGAAATAAAATGCATAGAAGATTTGCTAGACTTTTCACTTACTGTAAATGGAATAGTAATTGAAAATAATGAAATAAAATATATAACAGGGAAAAATTTTAGTGGAAAGTATGTTTCTTTAGTAAAAAATTTAGATTTTAAATTACCATTATCGTATGAAAATGCTGAAAGAATTGACTATGGAGACATAAACCAAGATGGAAAAGTTGAGAAATTACTTACAGAACTAACAACAGGAAAAGGGTGGATTCCAATAGGAGGGAATGTAAATAATAGTAGTTTTAATGGAAAATTTAATGGGAACAACCATAAAATAAGTAAATTATATATAAATAATACTAATGAATCATCAGGATTATTTGGTCATGTAGTTGGGGGCAGTATTAAATGTCTCGGGGTCATAGGCAACATAAATTGTAGTTCAAGTTGGGCTGGTGGAATTAGTGGAAATTCGTATCGTTTTAGTATGGAAAATTGTTATTTCGAAGGGAAAATTTATAACGATAAAACTTCATCAATAACGGGGGGACTAATAGGAAGCGGAGGAACACTAAAACAATGTTATTGTAGCGGAGAAATAACTGGGGTTGACAATGTTGGCGGAATAATAGGATATGGTGGGACAATAGAAAATTCATATAACAGCAGTAACATTACTGGGCATAGTTTAGTGGGAGGAATCAGTGGAAGAAATGCAACTATATCAGATTGTTATAATATTGGAAAGGTATCAGGAAATAATGATATAGGTGGAATAATAGGGTATAGAGGCTATGACATTATAAATTGTTATAATACAGGTGAGATTTCAGGTAATTCTTGTATTGGTGGAATTGAAGGAATGGAGGATAATGGAAAAAATAAAAAAATATTTCAATGCTATAATACAGGAATAATTTCAGGAACTACTAATGTAGGGGGAATATTAGGATGTAGTTGGATATTAGAATCATTTACTATAGAACAATGTTATAATAACGGAAAGATTTCAGGAAACAACAATGTTGCTGGAATAAGTGGAAGCTATGGAGGTGGATCAAATTGTAATGTTTTAAACTGTTATAATTCTGGAAATATTACAGGAAGTAAAATCGGAGGGATAGTTTTTGTGGGAAAAAATAGTACAAAAGTAATTTCATGTTATAATATTGGAAAATTAGAAGGTACTACTAAGTATGAAATAGCCAATAGTGGTATTATTAAAAACTGTTATTATTTAGGCAATCAAGAGAATTCGATAGGAAATGAAGTAAAGATTACAAGTGAACAGCTAAAAACTTTAGCTCCCACATTAGATAAAGCATATACTATAGATGAAGAAACAGGAACAGTAACAATAAGTGAAACAGAAATTCAAAATGTTTGGAAAGAAGATACTGAAAACAAAAATGAAGGATATCCAATATTTAAATGGCAATAGAAGTTTTTTAATATGGTTACTGATATAAATGACCCATGTGGACAAAAAAGAACCGGTACCAAATGACCCATGTGAAAAATAAAAAATAAAACCCTCTCTAAAAATCGAGAGGGTTTTTATACTAGCTTCCAAAATCAACTTTAACATTTTGTCTAGATGCTTCGTCTGTTTTAAATAATTCAGAACGAGTAAAATTAAACATACCTGCAATAATATTAGATGGGAAAGCTTGAAGTTTAGTATTATATATTGTTACAGTATCATTATAGAATTGTCTTGAAAATGAAATTTTATTTTCTGTATTTGTAAGTTCTTGAGATAATTGCATAAAGTTTTGGTTAGCTTTTAAATCAGGGTAGTTTTCTGAAACTGCCATAATTGTTTTTAAAGCTGAAGAAATTTGATTGTCAATTTCTATTTTGTCATTAACACTAGAAGCATTTGCCCAAGAAGTACGTAATTCTGTAATTTTTTCTAAGGTATCTTTTTCATGAGACATATATCCTTTAACTGTTTCAACAAAGTTAGGAATTAAATCAAATCTTCTTTGAAGTTGTACATCTATTTGGCTCCAGGCATTCTCAACTTTCATTTTAGATTTTACTAAACCATTATATGTGCTTATTACAAATCCTACAATAACTACAAGAACAATTAGAATAATTAATAAAGCCATAAAAAGACCTCCTATATAAAATTTTCAGAAATACTATATCATATTTTAAAAATTTTTTCAACTGATTTTTTTGAAATAAAAAGGGGAATTATGTAAAATTCGGCGAATATTATAATATGGTATTCAAAAATAACATTAGAAGGTGAGGGAAAAAGTGAGATATAGTGACGAGATTTTAAACGAAGTAAAAGAAAGCAACGATATAGTCGAAGTAATATCTCAATATGTGCATTTAAAAAGAAGTGGAAGAAATTATTTTGGATTATGTCCATTTCATAACGAAAAATCCCCATCATTTTCTGTATCACCAGACAAGCAAATATTTCATTGTTTTGGTTGTGGTGTCGGAGGAAATGTTATTACATTTATAAGCAAAATAGAGGGAATTGGCTTCAAAGAAGCAATAGAAAATTTGGCTGAAAGAGCCAATATTTCTTTGCCTGTAAATACTAGTCAAGAAGACAACAAACTAGAAGAATTAAAATCAAAAGTTTATAAAGTTAATTCTTTTACTGCAAACTATTATCATAAAAGACTATATGAACCAAGATCAAAAATTGGACAAGAATATGTAAAAAAAAGAAAGCTTACAAATGAAACTTTAGAAGCATATAATTTAGGATTTTCAGGAAATTTTGATGAATTATATCAGGTCTTAAGAAAAGAAGGTTTTAATGACGAAGAAATTTTAGAATCAGGTCTTGTAAACAAAAACGAAAATGGAAAATATATAGACAGATATCGTAATAGATTTATGATACCAATTTTGGATGTTAGAAATAGAGTTATAGCATTTGGTGGTAGAGTTTTAGATGACTCTAAGCCTAAATATATAAATTCACCAGAAAACATTGTTTATAGCAAAGGAAAGCATTTATTTGGATTAAATGTTGCAAAAAAAGGAGACACAAAAAAATTACTAATAGTAGAAGGTTATATGGATGCAATTTCTTTACATCAAAGAGGAATTACAAACGTAGTAGCTTCACTTGGAACAGCTTTAACAACAAACCAGGGTTGGCTTCTTAGAAAAAATGCAGAAGAAGTTATACTTGGGTTTGACTCAGATGGTGCAGGGCAAACAGCCATTATGCGTGCAATGGAAGTTATGCAAAATATGGGTTGTGACATGAGAGTTCTTCAAATGAGTGGAGCAAAAGATCCAGATGAATATATTATAAAATATGGTTCAGCAAGATTTCAAAAACTTATGGATGAAGCAATTTCTCTTATAGAGTTTAAAGTAAAAGTTTTAAAACAAAGTTTAAATCTAGAAGTTGCAGGAGATAAAGTAAAGTTTTTAAATGAAATTGCAAAATTAATTTCCAAAATAGATAATTCAATAGAAAGAGAAATATACATAGAAAAAATTGCAAAAACTTATAATATCTCAAAAGAAGCAATTTTTGGACAAGTAAATAAAATCCAATATTCTGGAAAAACTAAAACAAATATCTTAGAAAAGCCAAAACAAATAATTCATAAAAAAGAAGAAAATACAAATAAAGAACTAAAAGAAGATACAATAAAAAGAGAAAACATAATTATTTCAATTTTAATTAATAACCCAGAAAACTACGAATATATCAAACAAAATATGAAAATAGAAGATTTTCAATATGACATAAATATTAAAATTGTAAAAGAACTTTATCAAGAACTAGAAAAAGAAAATAGTAATGTAAGCTCAGTATTAGACAAATTACAAGATGAAGAAATTCAAAGTCATTTAACTGCTATAATGGCAGAAGATTATGGAATAACAGACAACAAAAAAGCAATTGATGACATATTAAAAAAATATGAAAAAGAAAAATTAGAAAAAAGGCGAGATGAACTTATAAAACAAACCTCTCTTGAACAAGATAAAGAAAGAAAAAAGAAATTAGGAGAAGAATTAAATGAGGTTATTTTAAAGTTAGTGAAAATCAAATAGAAATTCAAGAGAAAGGAAGGTATAGAATTGAAAACTGAAAACAAAACAGAAAAAAAAGTAAAAACAGCAAAAGTCACTGAAAATGCCGAAGTTCAAAAAGCAACGAAAAAGAAAACAAAAAAAGAAGAAAATAATTTAATAAAAGAATTACAAGAAAAAAATGAAACAAAAACTGAAAATAAAAAAACTAATACTAAAAAAAGCAATAAAAAAGAAAATATTCAAGAACAAGTAAATTTAGAAGATAAAAAAGAAGTAAAAGAAAAAACAAAAAAAGAAGATAAACCAGCTAAAATTAAAGAAGAAACCAAAAACAAAGATAAAAAAACTAAAAAAGTTAAGACAACTGAAAAAAAAGAAGAAGACCAAGAAACAAAAAAAGCTGAAGAACCAAAAAAAGACAAAAAAGCTAAAACCGAAAATGTTGAAGAAATAGAAAATAAACAAACAAATTCTAAAGAGAAAAAAGAAAAAATAAAAAAAGACGGTAAATCTGAAGAAAATAAAGATGAAAAACAAGCAGAAGAAAAAAATCAAGCAAAAGAGAAAGTAGAAACAATTATAAAAAAAGCAAAAGAAAATGGTCAATTAACATATGGAGATTTAGCAACAGAACTAGATAATGTTAATCCAGATCAAATAGAAAAAGTATTTGATGCAATGGAGGAAATGGGAGTAGATGTTTTAAAAGATGACTTCGAAACTGAACCAGATGAAGATGACTTAAGAGAAGTAGAAGACCTTAAATTAGACGAAATTACTGCAGATGATACATTTGAGGGGGTAAATGTAGATGATCCTGTTAGAATGTATCTTAGAGAAATAGGAAGAATTAAACTTTTAACATATGACCAAGAATTAGCACTAGCAAAAAGAATTATACAAGAAGATGGTAATGATGATGATGATGCAGAAGATGCTAGACAAGAACTTGCAGAAGCAAACTTAAGACTTGTTGTTAGTATTGCAAAAAAATATGTTGGTAGAGGAATGTTATTTTTAGACCTAATTCAAGAAGGAAATATGGGATTAATAAAGGCAGTAGAGAAATTTGACTATACAAAAGGTTTCAAATTCAGTACTTATGCAACATGGTGGATAAGACAATCAATTACAAGAGCAATAGCAGATCAAGCAAGAACTATAAGAATTCCAGTTCATATGGTAGAAACAATTAATAAACTTATTAGAACATCAAGACATTTACTACAAAAACTTGGAAGAGAACCATCACAAGAAGAAATTGCAGAAGAACTTGAAATTTCTGTAGAAAGAGTTGCAGAAATTCAAAAAATAGCACAAGATCCAGTTTCTTTAGAAACACCTATAGGAGAAGAAGATGATAGCCACTTAGGAGACTTTATTCAAGATGATGATTCTCCTGCACCACAAGATGCAGCTGCATATACAATGTTAAAAGAACAATTAGCTGAAGTAATGTCTACTCTTACACCAAGAGAAGCAAAAGTTTTAAGACTTAGATTTGGTTTAGATGATGGAAAAGCTAGAACTTTGGAAGAAGTTGGTAAAGAATTTGAAGTTACAAGAGAAAGAATTCGTCAAATAGAGGCAAAGGCATTAAGAAAATTAAGACATCCAAGTAGAAGCAAAAAATTAAAAGATTATATGAACTAAAATCAAAGCTGCCTTAAAATATGGCAGCTTTTTGAATAAAATAGAGTGTTTTATATAATAATAAAAATATATATTAATCACTATAAGAATTATAAAATTAAGAAAGGAAATCAAAATGGATTATAAAAAGCAAGAGATCAAACAAGGAATTACTGTTCACAACATAAATACAGATAAATTTAAAACAAACATAGTAGCCATATTTTTAACAACTCCAATGTCAAGAAAATATGTTACATTTAACAGTGTAATTTCAAGTGTTTTAAGACGTGGTTCAAAAAATATGCCAACACAAGAAGATATTAGTAAAACATTAGAAGACATGTATGGTGCAAGCTTTAATAATGGATTAGATAAAATTGGTGATAACCATATTTTAAAATTTTATATGGAAAGTATAAATGATGAATATCTTCCACAGGAAAATGATAATTTGTTGAAAGAGAGTATAAAAAAACTATCTGAAATAGTATTTAATCCAGTTTTAGAAAATGGTAAATTTAAAGAAGAATATTTAAATCAAGAAAAAGAAGTTATTACTCAAAGAATAAATGCAAGAATAGATAACAAAGCATTTTATGCAAAAACAAGATGCGTAGAATGTATGTATAAAGAGGATCCTGCAGCACTTTACAGATATGGTTATACAGAAGATATGAAAGATATAAATACAGAAAATTTATATGATTATTATAAAGAATTAATAGATAATTGTAAAATTGATATATTTATTTCAGGAAAAAATGAGTTAGAAAACACTTTAAAAATGCTAAATGAAGATGAAAACATACAAAAATTAAAGCCAAGAAAAGCAGAATATGTTATTAATGATATTAAAGTAAAAGAAGAACAACAAGAGCAAAGTATTGAAGAAAAGCAAAATGTAACACAAGGAAAAGTAGTTATTGGATGTGACATTTTATTTGATGAAAATGATTTAAAAGATGAAAATCTAAGATATGAAGCATTGTTATATAATGGATTACTTGGTGGAAGTGCAAATTCAAAATTATTTCAAAATGTCAGAGAAAAGGCAAGCTTAGCTTATACAGCTGGTTCAAGTTATGTAAGATTTAAAAGCAACATTTTTATAAATGCAGGTATAGAAATAGAAAACTATGAAAAAGCAATTAAAATAATAAGAGAACAATTAGAAAGCATGAAGAACGGAGAATTTACAGAAGAAGAAATTGAAAATGAGAAAAAATCAATAATTTCAGGAATTAATTTAATTGATGATGAACAAGACTCAGGAATAGTATATTATTATGGACAAGAAATTACAAATAGCAATGTTAGCTTGGAAGATTATAAAAAAAGAGTAAAAAATGTAACAAAAGATCAAATATTAAATATTGCAAAAAAAGTTAAGATTAATACAATTTATTTTTTGAGGAACTAAAAGTATGAGGTATGATATGAGAGCTTTTAACCTTTAATAATAGACTTAAAAACTCTCATAATCTATTCATAACAAAAAATAATACAGAAAAGAGGAGAAAATATGCAATCAATTTATAATTCAAAACTAAAAGAAACCTTATATAAAGAAAAATTACAAAATGGTTTAACTGTAATGATTATTCCTAAAAAAGGAATTCAAAAAAAATATATAATTTGGGGAACACATTATGGTTCAAATGATAATAAATTTATCGTACCTGGAGAAAAGGAAATAACAGAAGTTCCAAAGGGAGTTGCGCATTTTTTAGAGCACAAAATGTTTGAACAGGAAAATGGAGTAAACAGTTTAGACAAGCTAACATCAATAGGAGTTTCTGCAAATGCATATACAACAAATGATCATACAGCTTATTTATATGAATGTACAGACAATTTTTATGAAGCTTTAGATGAATTTATGGATTATGTTCAACATCCTTATTTTACAGACGAAAATGTTGAGAAGGAAAAGGGAATAATAGGCCAAGAAATCAGAATGTATGATGACTACCCAGAGTGGAGAGTGTATTTAAATACATTAGAAGCAATGTATCATACAAATCCTGTTAAGTTAGATGTTACAGGAACAATAGAAACAATAAGTCATATAGATAAAGACATTTTATATAAATGCTACAATACATTTTATAACCCTTCAAATATGTGTCTAGTTGTAAGTGGAGATTTTGAACCAGAAAAAATATTAGATGAAATAAAAAAGAGACTAATTGATAAAGAACAAAATGGCGAAATAAAGAGAATTTTCGAACCAGAAGAAGAATCTATAGTAAAAGAAAAAATAGAACAAGAATTTAAAGTTTCAAAACCTTTATTTACAATAGGAATAAAATGTAAGCCAGCAAATCAAGATGAAAAAGTAAGAACACATATAGCAATTCAAATAATTCTAAATGTTCTATTTGGAGAAAGCTCTGACCTATATAAAGAGCTTTATCAGGAAGGAAATATGTTTTCAGCTCCAAGTATTTCTTATGAATTTGATGAAAGCTATGCACATATTTTAATTTCAGAAAGTGCAAATAATCCAGATGATGTATATAAAAAATTAAAAGAAAAAATAAAACAAACAAAGGAAAATGGAATAAATAAAGAAGATTTTGAACGTATTAAGAAAATGCTTTATGGAGATTATATAAAAGAATTTGATGATGTAACAGATATTGCTAGAATCTTTTTAGCAGATTTTATGAAAGGAATAAATTCTTTTGATTATATAGATGAAATAACTGAAATTGATTTAGAATATGCAAATCAAATTTTAGAAAAGTATTTTGTTGAAGATAAAATGGTTTTATCAGTGGTATATTAATATTATGTCTAAAAATGAAAAATGACGTCAAAAAAGCAAAAAAAACAATAAAAAAGATAGAAATAAGAAACACGAAAAACCTTGAAAATAAAAGAAAACACTTGACTTTAAATAAAATATGTGATAATTTAAATATAAATGTAAGAGAAAACAGAAATAGGATATTTTTTGAGAAAAAGGAGCGATTAAAAGATGCTAAATGATGAAATATGTAAATTAAGAGATGAGCTAAATAAAAGTATAGAAGAAGAAAAAGACTATAGTGTTATTTACGAGTTAAGTGTTAAATTAGACAAATTAATTGCTGAGTATTATAAAGCATAATTTTTCGCTGGGGACAGTCCCGGATGAAAAATGCAAAATCTTTAAAGTTGTAACAAAAATGTTATAAAAATTTAATGAAAATGTAATAAAATAAATAAAAAGTCTTGAAAGTAGTATAATTTTCAAGGCTTTTTTATGTTTGGAGTATATTATTAAATATGTAAATTAATAATATGATAAAACTTATCAAATATAGTTAAACAGATTACTCTAGCTTTTTTAGTATTTTCAAAACTTAAAAATTTATAAAATTGACAAATGCTTTGTTTTACAGTAAAATTTGATTAAATACGATATTATTAATGTACATATTTAATAATAATATGCATTAAATGGGACAGAAAAGAACCGGTACAGATTGCCCCAATAAAAAGGAAAGGAAGAAAAACAGATGAAAAAACAAAATTTAAAAAGCAAAAAAACAAATTACAAAAAGACCGCTGGAATTACACTAATAGCTTTAGTTGTAACTATTATTGTGTTATTAATTTTAGCAGGAATCAGTATATCGATGCTTACAGGAAATAATGGAATCTTACAGAAGGCAACTACTGCAAAGGAAAATACAGAAAGAGCAGAAATAGTTGAAAATGCAAAAATGGATGTGTTAAGTGAAATAACTAAAAATAAAGGAAATGATATAACAGAGGAACAAATTATTAATATATTTAAAAAATTCTTTAATAATGAAGATGTACCTAATTCATTACCAAATGATTTGAATACATTAGAAATGAGAACCGAAAATAATAGGTATAAAATTTTAGCATCAGAAATTTACAATGGTAAAATAGCAAAATTAGAACCAGGCTTGTATGATGCTAATAGTAATATGATAAAAAGTTTTGATGAACTTGTAGATTTAAGAGCAATTAATTTGCAAAGTAATAATGCAATATATGGTAGTAGCCATTTAGATCAATACGAAAATGGAGTTAAACTTATAATTGATAACAAAGTAACAAAACTGACTTATGGGGCTTTTATGGGAAGCACTAAATTACAAGAAGTAGTTATAGGTGATGGTGTAACAGAGATTAGTTCGGGTGCATTTCAAGATTGTACTAATTTAAAAAGTGTGATTATAGGAAAGAATGTCAAGACTATTTCTTACTCGGCATTTGCTAATTGTGTTAGCATAACAGATTTAGATATTCCAGATAATGTCGAAGGAAATTTATCACGGAGGAACTGAAGGTACTTCAAGCCCATTTAGAGGATGTACGGGACTTAAAAATTTAAAAATAGGAAATGGCGTAAAAAGAATAGAATATTGTGTATTTGAAGGATGTACATCACTTGAAAATGTGATAATTGGAGATGGTGTTGAAAGTATTAATAAGAGTGCTTTTAAAGGATGTAGTAGTCTAAAAAATATTTCGTTAGGAAATGGAATAAAAGAAATAATGTATTCAGCATTTAATAACTGCTCAAGTTTGCAAGAAATAATAATTCCAAAAAGTATAGAAACAATTTCTTATGAACCATTTAAAAACTGTACAAAATTAACAGCAATAACATATAAAGGACGTATAAATGAATGGAAAAATTTATCTAAGACAAATTGGACAGAAGGAAGTTTTATAACTACTGTTGTATGTTCGGATGGTGAAATTTCTTCAAATGAATAATAAAAAACCTTGTATTGATATATTTATATCCTTACAAGGTTTTTACTTTCTATTCTTCCTTTATTATATGATTTTAGGGACACTTTTAAAAATCATAATACTAATTAAAAAGCTTTATAATTAATAAATTACAGAGTTTTTTTGTATAAAAATGAAAGTCATATAATAACTTAAAGTTATTGTAGAGCTTTTTAAGTGACTTTGTCAAGAATAATTAAAATATCCTATTTAATCCCCATCACCAAATAGTCCCCGTCACCAAATAGCCCAATAGTACAATAGCCTATTTGACAAATACAAAATATATGGTAAAATGTTGAAAAAGAGATGGAGGTGCATTTAAAATGGAAAGAGTTGATAAAATAAATTATTATTTAGACATAGCAGAAACAATATCAGAAAGAGGAACATGCCTTAGAAACAATTATGGAAGTGTAATTGTAAAAAATGACGAGATAATATCAACAGGATATACAGGTGCACCAAGAGGAAGAAAAAACTGTTTAGATTTAGGTTATTGTACAAGAAAACAAAAAACAGATTTAAGTGGAGCAGGTTTTGAACATTGTAGGTCTGTTCATAGTGAACAAAATGCAATAATTTCAGCAAATAGAAGAGATATGATAGGAAGTACTTTATATTTGGTAGGAATTAATAAAAGAAATGGAGAATATGTTAAAGATAATTATCCTTGTACATTATGCAAAAGAATGATTATAAATGCAGGTATTGAAAAAGTTGTTATGAGAGATACAAAAACAGAATATAGAGTTGACTATATTGATGATTGGATAAAAAATGATGATACAATGGTAAATAATAATTAATTTTATAAAGCGTAGATATATTATAAAAGATCAAAAATTAATATATTTACGCTTTTATATGTTTAAAAATTCCCAATTGTAAACCCAAGGAACAAGCAAAGTAATGAAATTATTCCAATCATATCAAAATTTAAACCGAGGATAAAGCACAAAAATTGAGCCTAAAGTAAAACCTATAATTGAAAAAAAAGTTTGAGCGTAAAATTTATCCAACATAAATTTTGTGAGTTTCATAAATATAATTGCACCAATAAATAATCCAATACATAGTGGAATTAGAAAAGGTAAATAAATAGTAGAAACACTAAATAAATAGCTCTCGTAAACACCTAAAAGCATTAAAATTAATGTACTGCTAACACCTGGAACAATAACACCTGCAGACATTAAAAATCCTGAAAATATTAAAAACAAAAAACTATATTCATTAGATGAACTAATGGATATTTTTTTTTCTAAAATAACTAAAAAAATTGCAAGTATAAGAGACGCAAAAGTAAAAATTAAATAATAAGGCTTAAATTTTGATTTTTGTTTAATTTCTTTAATTAATTTTGGAACACTTCCTAAAATTAATCCAATAAAAACAAATTTAATTTGAATAGGGTAGGCAAAAAACAGATATTTTAAAATATTACCAAAGACAACAATTCCAACTATTGCACCTAAAACAATCGGAAATAAAAACTTGAAATTTTCTTTTATATTTTTAAAAAATCCTAATATGGAATTTATTAAATTTTCATAAATTCCAAAAATTACACACAAAACCCCACTACTAATACCCGGCAAAATTGCCCCTGCACCTATTAAAATGCCGTTTAAAAAAATCTATAATAAACATAAAAATCTCATTTCTTATTATATTATGAAAGTTTAAATATATTATTTTGAAATCCCGCGTAAGCCGAACAAACGTAGCGAAAGCGAAGTGCGATTGGAGAAATCGACATTGTAGCTGAATTTTTCGTAAGAAAAATTACAGGTACATAGGGATTTCGACACCAAGGGATTGAAAAATAATATATTTAAACTTTATAAAAATATATTAAAACTTTTTAATTTAATTACTAAAATTAAATAAAATAATTTTTTACACGGTCAGGCACTTTTAATTTAAGGGGGCATATAATTATCTTGAAGAAAATGGAGGTGCTTTTTGATGTTTTCTAGTTATTTTTTTATGGAATTTTTACAATTTCTAAAAACAGCATTTATTGTTGTTCGGATATATTACAGGAAGCAATTTATTTCCAGAACCATTAACTCAAGAGGAGGAAAAACAAGCTTTGAAAAAAATGGCAAATGGGGATGATGAAGCTCGTAATTTACTTATAGAAAGAAATTTAAGATTAGTTGTTCATGTTTGTAAAAAATATGCTAATACAAATATAGACCAAGACGATTTACATTCAATTGGTACAATTGGTTTAATAAAAGGAATAAATAGTTTTAATGTAAAAAAAGGTTCAAAGCTATCTACATATGTATCTAGATGTATAGATAATGAAGTACTTATGTATTTACGTTCAACAAAAAAACTTAATTCAGAAGTTTATTTAAATGAGCCAATAGGCAAAGATAAAGATGACAATGTAATTACTTTAGAAGAAGTGTTAGAAAGTGATAATAAAAGCATAGAAGAAGAGGTTGATACAAAAATTAAAATAAAAAAAATGTATGATAAAATAAAAGAAATATTAAAAGATAGAGAAAAAACAATAATAGAATTAAGGTTTGGATTAAATGGTGATAAACCAAAAACTCAAAAAGAAATAGCAAAGTTAATGGGAATATCACGTTCTTATGTTTCAAGAATAGAAACAAAAGCAGTAGAAAAATTGGCAAATGAACTTGAAGAATAAACAAAAAACTTATTATTTCCAATTGCAAAAAAAGCAATAATACTATATAATTAATTTGGTGAGAAGAAATGAAAAACAAATTAATTTATATAGTATTATTTTTATTAAGTATAATAATAATTCTTTCAATTGTAATTGTTATAAAATTTAAAACTAAAAAGGTTGTTAAAGAGCCTAATACAAATGAACAAACATCAATAAAAGAAGAAACTGAAGAAACACTAATTGTGGGAATTGAAACAAACAATACAGAAAAACAAAATAATAAAAATGAAGAGAAACAAGAAGAAAAGCAAGAGGAACAAAAAGAAGAAAAACACGAAAATCAGCCACAAGATCCAGCAACTTTAACTCAAAATATTTATAATATGAATTCTGAGATAGGAACATTATATATTCCAAGAACAGGGTTAACTACATCTGTTTATTCTAATAGCTCGGTTTCTAAAATGGAAAAGATGCCATGTTTTTTATATACAACAGGTGGGCTAAACAAGCCAGGAGCAACTTTAATTGTTGGTCATAATAGAAGAAATGGAAAACTTTTTTCAAATAACAAAAAAATCCAAGAAGGTGACGAATTCTATTTTAAAGATTATGAGGGAAATGAGTTAAAATATGTAGTTTATTCAAAATTTATTACAACAGATGGAGATATGAGCTTTTTAGATTCAAATGAAACAAAACCAGTAATAGCACTTTCTTGTTGTACAGATGCAAACGATGAGAATAGAATTATTGTATTAGGTAGAGCAGAAATTTAGTTTAAAAATGAAGGATATGATTGAACTATGAAAAAAGTATTATTTATATCAAGTACTGGAGGGCATTTAAACGAACTATTACAACTAAGCCCATTATTTGAAAAATATGATTACCACATAATTACAGAAAAAGACAAAACCAACGAATATTTAGAAGATAAATATGCAGGTAAAGTCTCATATTTACCATATGGCACTAGAAGTCATTTAATTAAGTATATATTTATATATTTTTATTTAATTATAAAAACAATATTTTTGTATTTTAAAATACATCCAAAGGTAATAGTTACTACAGGAACTCATACTGCAGGACCAATGTGTTATTTGGGAAAGATTTTTGGAAGTAAAATAATTTATATTGAAACATTTGCAAATATAAATAGAAAAACTGCTACTGGTAGGTTAATTTATCCTATTGCAGATTTATTTATAGTTCAATGGGAGGAAATGTTAAAGATATATCCTAAAGCAGTATATGGCGGACAAATTTTTCAATAATTTTTCAAATTCACAGCATACTAATTATTTCCGTCCTGCTAACCAGGCAATACTTTTTATTTTCTTCTCAGGTTATCCCACTGGGGCTGTAACAATGCTAAAGCATTTAACAGCCCTCAGCGGTCCCCCCGAGAACCTTCGTTAAAAATAAGAAGTATTGCCTTGCACGGACTTATTATACTCAATGCTGTGAATTTGAAAAATAAGAATAATGGAGGAAAAATTAATGATACTAGTTCTTTTAGGTACTCAAAACAACCAATTTACAAGACTTTTACAAGAAATAGAAAAATGCATAGAAAATGGTATTATAAATCAAAGAGTAGTTGTTCAAGCGGGATTTACAAAGTTTCAATCAGACAAAATGCATATATTTGATTTAAAACCAAAAGAAGTTATAGATAATTTAGTTGATGAAGCGGATTTTGTAATTACACATGGTGGAGTTGGATCTATTTTAATGGCAATAAGAAAAAATAAAAAAGTAATAGCTGTGCCAAGATTAAGTGAATTCAACGAGCATGTAAATAATCACCAAAGACAAATAGTAGAAATATTTAATGATAAAGGGCACATAATTGGCATTCAAAATTTAGAAGATTTATCAGAAGCAATTAAACAAATTGATGAATTTAAGCCAGTACCATACAATGGTGATAATAGTAAAATGTTGAGTATAATAGAGAACTTTATTGATAAATGTTAAATTAGAAGCATCACATTTCCGAGCAGAAAGGAATCGCATATGGAAAACGAAAATTTAGTTAGACCAGAACTTGAAGATGAACAAGAAGAAAATTTAGAAACATCACTTAGGCCTAAAACTTTAAAAGAATATATAGGACAAACTAAAGTTAAAGAAAGTATGAAAATATATATAGAAGCAGCCAAAAAAAGAAATGAGCCACTTGATCATTGCTTGTTTTATGGTCCTCCAGGATTAGGAAAAACAACAATATCAAGTATTATTGCAAATGAAATGCATTCTAAAATAAAAATAACATCAGGACCTGCAATAGAAAAACCAGGAGATTTAGCTGGACTTCTTACTAATTTAGAAGAATTTGATGTTTTATTTATAGATGAAATTCATAGACTTTCTAAAACAGTAGAAGAAATACTTTATCCTGCTCTAGAAGATTATGTTTTAGATATAACAATAGGTAAAGGACCAGAGGCAAAATCTATTAGACTAGATTTACCTAAATTTACTTTAATAGGAGCAACTACAAAGGCAGGAGCATTAACAACTCCGCTTAGAGACAGATTTGGAATTGTACAAAAACTTGAATTATACTCAGTAGAGGACTTAAGTACAATTGTTAGAAGATCTAGTAAAATACTAAAAACACAAATAGATGATGAATCTTGTATGGAAATAGCAAGAAGATCAAGAGGAACTCCAAGAATTGCAAATAGACTTTTAAAAAGAGTTAGGGATTTTGCACTAGTTTTAAGTGATGGAAAAATTGATTTAAAAATTACAAAACATGCTTTAAATCAATTAGAAATAGATGAACTAGGTTTAGATGAAACAGATAGAAAAATGTTAAGTATGATGATAGTTCAATACAGTGGTAGACCAGTTGGAATAGAGGCTTTGGCATCTTCTCTTGGAGAAGAAATAGATACAATTGAAGATGTATATGAGCCATATTTATTACAAATTGGTTTTATTGCTAGAACTCCTAGAGGTAGGCAAGTGCTACCACCAGCATATGAACATCTAGGGTATTCTATCTAAAAGGCATTAAGAAAGGATTTTACCAAAATGAAAAAGAACATAAGAAATGTAACAATATTTTTGTTATTAATTTACTTGACTTTTTATTTTATTTTTAAAGGACAAAATTTTCAGGAAATATTAAATTTAATTGGAAGAGTAGATGTAAAATACATTATTTTAGCAGTTGTTTTTGTAAGCTTTTTTGTAATTTGTGATGGATTTAATATACGTAAAATGCTAAGAAATTTAAATGAAAAAACTACAATTTGGAAATGTATAAAATACTCATTAATTGGCTTTTTCTTTAGTGCAATTACACCAGCAGCATCTGGTGGGCAACCTATGCAAATTTATTATATGCGTAAAGAAAATATAAAAATAGAAAATAGTACATTAACCTTTTTAATAAATTTAAGCTGTATGCAAGTTGTAACAATCTCTTTAGCTTTATTTAATATGATATTTAATTATAAATATATGAAAATACCAATGGTTTTACTTTTTATAATAGGAATATTTTTAAACCTTAGTGCATTAACATTTCTCTTAATTTCTATTTTCTCAAGAAGAGTTACTAAAGGAATAACAAATTTTTTAGTAAAACTTATGAAATTATTTAGATTTAAAAATATTGAAGAAAGAAAAGAAAAATTAGAAATTGGATTAGAAAAATACCAAAAAAATGCAAAAGAAATAAGAAATCGAAAAACTGCGGTTTTAAAGAATTTAGCTAGAACTTATATACAGTATCTTTCACTATTTTCAGTCACATATTGTGTATATAGAGCACTTGGTTTTAGTGAATATAATATGTTTAATTTAGTTGCTATTCAATCAGTTCTTTATGGTACTGTATCTGGAATTCCATTACCTGGGTCAGTAGGTGCAAGTGAAAGTGTGTATTTAGCTCTATTTGAACATATATATAAAGAAAAAAATATGTTAGAAACAGCAATGGTAGTAGATAGATTTATTAATTTTTATTTATTGGTTTTTATAAGTTTAATTGTTGTTATTATAAATGATATTTATGTAAAAGTGAAATATAAAACAAGTGAAGAAATAAATAAGGTAGAAAATGTAGAAATGACAGAAGATTAATTTTATGGAAAATATAAATATTGAAGGAGAAATTTAATGAAACTGTTAATGCATACTTGTTGTGCACCATGTAGTGTATACTGTATAGATGAACTAAGAAAAGAAAATATAGAACCTGTACTATTTTGGTATAATCCAAATATTCATCCATATAAGGAATATGAAGCAAGAAGAGATTGTTTAAAAGAATATGCTGAAAAAATTAATATTAAAGCTATATTTGAAGATGAATATGGTCTAGATGAATTTTGCAAAAATGTTGCAAACAATTTAAACTCAAGATGTGTAGATTATTGCTATCCTGTTCGAATGAAAAAAACATTTGAATATGCTAAACAAAATGGATATGATGCAGTAACTACAACTCTTTTATATAGTATTTATCAAAAACATGAATATATTAAAAAACTATGTGAAGATTTAAGCAAAGAGTATGGAATAGAATTTTTGTATAGGGATTTTCGATATGGTTTTTGGGAAGGACATGATAAGGCAAAAGAAGCAGGATTATATATGCAAAAATATTGTGGATGCGTATTTTCAGAGGAAGATAGATATGTAAAAAAGAAGAAGGATGCTTTAAGCTTGCCAGAAGGATTTGAGTGGAAAAAATAATATTCCATTCTACGTTAAGCAAGGCTTTGATAAATATGAAAAGACAATTAAAAATTACTTTGAAGATAATTATGATGAAGAAATTATAGATGGAGATTTACAATGTATTGATATGTATTACTATTCTAAGAATTTGAGGAAAAGAAAAAGATGAAAGTTAATAAAAAGATATCTATATTGTTAATAATATTTATTATTATAGCATTATTAATTTTTATTGTTATAAAAATTAATAAAAATAGCTTAAGCAATAATGAAGATTTATCTATGGTAGAGCAATACTTAAATGATAAATATAATATGAATTTAAAAATAGAGAACTATGATTATTATGATAATGGGGATTTAGGAATAAATGCAGGAAAACATTATGTATTTAAATTTAAATCTGTACAAGGATTTGATGTATATGCAAATTTAGACTATATGCCATTAGAAAAAGAAAACTTAAAATATTTAAGACTAAATATAACAAATTTAGAAAAAGCTAATGAGCTGAAAAAATATATAGAGGAAAATAGTGGATTGAGTTGTAAAGTTACAGAATGCAGATTAATAGAGAGTGAGAATAATTATTATACGTTTAAAGTTGAATTAGACAGTAATACTAATTATTGGATTATGGGAAGTATTTATAATACAACAGATAATGTAGAAAATATAAGTGTGTCAAATTCTTTAAATAAGAAATATAATTTGAAGGATATGGAAAATTCGCAATTGAATTTGCTGTTGAATAAAATTAAAAATAATTAAAATAAATAAGAAAATATAATTTTTTCATTTTAATTATGATATAGTAATAAATTTGTGCAATTTGTGCACAAATTTGAAAAAAATTAAATGGAGGAATAAATTGGAAAATAGTTTAGATACTAATTTTAGTGAAATTGTCAATATGATTGAAACAAGGAGAAATAATGCATATAGGAAAGTTAACGAAGAACTAATAGGATTATATTGGGATTTTGGAAAATATATCAGCGAAAAGGTAAATGATAGTAATTGGGGAGATAAAATTGTTGACAAATTAGCCCAATTTATGAAAAGAGAATATCCGACAATGAAAGGATTTAATAGAGCTGGAATATATAGAATGAAGCAATTCTATGAAACATATAAAGACAATGAAATTGTCGCTCCACTGGTGAGACAAATTAGTTGGACACATAATGTTATGATTCTAGGTGCTACAAATTCTATAGAAGAAAAAGAGTTTTATATAAGAATGTGTATAAAAAATAATTATTCTAAAAGAGAACTTGATAGACAAATTTCAAGTGGATATTTCCAAAGATATATGTTATCAGACGGCAAAGCAAATCAAAGTCTTACAAAAACTACAGGAGAAGAAGATTATCCCAATACAAGAATATTAGACACGTATAGTCTGGAATTTTTAGATTTACCTAATAATTACTCTGAAAAGGATTTAAAGAAATCAATTATTTCAAATATGAAGGATTTTATATTAGAGATTGGAAAAGATTTTACTTATGTTGGAGAAGAATATAGAGTACAAGTAGGTAATGAAGATTTTTATATAGATTTATTATTTTATAATAGAACATTAAGCTGTTTAGTAGCCTTTGAATTAAAAATAGGAAAATTCAAACCAGAATATATTTCTAAAATGGATTTTTACTTAGAGGCACTTGATAGGCAAGAAAGAAAAGAAAGTGAAAATCCAAGTGTCGGAGTAATATTATGTGCAAGTAAAGATGAGCAAGTTGTTGAATACGCAATGAGTAGAACAATGTCACCAACAATGGTATCACAGTATACTTTAAAATTAATTGACAAAAAATTATTGGAAAATAAATTAAAAGAAATAAAAAATATTGTTGAAGAAAACAATCAAAATGAATGATATAATAAAGGAGGGTATATATTTTAGCCCCAAAAACGAGTAAACCTTTATATATAAAGGAAAACATAAACTTTGAGGAATGGCTAAAAACAGTGACTTTGGCGAATTGAAATAGACTTTTTCATCAGTTATTCCAATACTTTTAAGGAGTAATGACAGGGGACACAACTTTTAGCAGTTAAATAGGAAGAGTTGAGAGGAAGATAGATATGTAAAAAAGAAGAAGGATGCATTAAGTTTACCAAAAGGATTTGAGTGGAAAAAATAATATTCCATTCTATGTTAAGCAAGGTTTTGATAAATATGAGAAAACAATAAAAAACTATTTTATAGATAATTATGATGAAGAAATTATAGATGAAGATTTACATTGTACAGATATGTATTACTATTCAAAAGATTTAAAGAAGTAAGGCAAGCGGAATTGTAATATTGCACACAGATTTTAAAAGGAGTTTTAGCTATGACAACATTGAAAGAATATATTGATTTCCCAATTGAAGAACATGAAAGTTTACTTAGAAGAATTAATAATAATCAAATAATTTATACTACAAGAGTTTCAAATGAGGTTAATAAGTATTTTATTAATTCTATATATGATTCTTCATTTGGCAAATTAAAAGTAATTTATTTCAAACACTTTACAAATTTAAAAGAACATCCATTTTTGAACGAACTTAGTGAAACACAAATTTTAGAAATTAATAAGTATATTAATGAAAAAGGATTTGATTTAATAGGATTGATTAGAATATAATTTTTATTGTAAAAGATACGTATAAAAGAAAGGAGATTATAGTTGAAAAATAAAAACAAAAAAATGAAATATCAATTCGTTCAAGTGCAGCTGAATATTTAACTTATGTTGCAGCTGCTGGAGATGATAAAGATTCTATTGAAGTTAGGTATGAAGATGAAAATGAATAATATAGTTTATGTAAAAGGAGACTGAAATGAATATAGATAACAAATTTATTAGAGAATTAGAAACTCTTGTTATAACTAGTTATGAAGAAGCTCAAAAATTAGAAAAAAATATTCGTAAAAAGGAATTGAATGATATTGTTACAGATATAGACATATATATGGAAAACAAAATAATAGATAAAATTAAAGAAAATTTTCCAAATCATGCTATTTATTCTGAAGAAAAAAATGAAATTATAGGTGAAAGCGAATATACATGGTTTATTGACCCGATAGATGGAACAATTAATTTTTCAACAGAAATTCCTTTGTTTTCTACATCCATTGCCTTAAAGAAAAACGATGAAACAATTTTTGGCTTTATCTATGATTATTCTAACCATACTGTTTATCATGCAATAAAAGGAAAAGGTGCTTATTGCAATGATAAAAAAATTCATGTTTCTAATAAAACGGAACTTTCAGATAGTATTATATCATTTTGCCTTACTTCTCATTATAATATAGAGAAAATTAACGATGTATTAGAAGTAGAAAAAAGTTTGGCATCAAAAGTTAGAGGACTTAGACTAATAGTTTCTACAGCTATTGAACTGGCTTGGTGTGCAGAAGGAAAGATAGATGGATGTATAAATGTAAAAGCAAGTGCAGGCATTTCTTCAGCCGCAGGAAAGCTTTTAGTAATAGAAGCTGGAGGAAAAGTTACTAATATTCAAGGAAATGAGAGACAAAAAATAGATACTATGCTTGTTTCTAATGGTAAAATTCATTCTAAATTAGTAAATGCTATGAAGTATGCTTTATTTATAGGAAATACAACAGAGGTAATAGAGATAAATAATAGTATTTTTAGTAATAGTAACATTTACTTAGCTGGAAAAGCATATAGTCAAGCTATTGCTGGTGCTAAAAGTGGATTGAATTGCAAATTAATGACTGTAGTATCGGGATTAAAGAAAAGTGAATTAGATAGTTTAATTATAGAAGCAAAGAAATACAATATAGATACTTCATATATATATATTTCAAACAATATAGCTAATGATATAAAGCTTGTTTTTAAAAATGAAATTGGAGAAAAAATATATGAACAAGATATCCTAAATGGAACAGCAAATGCTATAACAGAAGATATGATATGTCAGAATGAAGATGTAATTAAAAACTCAGCTTATGTAATTTGTCAAACAAAGATTGATATTAAAACATTAAATAGAATAGTAGAAATTTGCAATCTAAATAGAGTTCCAATTATTGTAACACCAAGCAGACCTAAAGAAATATCAATTATTATAGATCCTAATAATAAAAAATTAATTGACAAATTTAATATGATGATATGTGATGAATATGAATTTTATGAAATTTTTGGTAATAAATATAAAAAAGATGATATTTTAAAACAATATGGTAATCGCCTAATTTTAATTACAGATAAAGAAGGAATTCAGTATTTTGATGGAATAAAAATGAATAAAATATATGTAACCAATTATGAGGAAATACAAAAAGTTGGAATGAAAGATATTTTTATTGGAAATTTTATACGAATTTTAATAGAAAAAGAGAATTTGAATGTTGCCATTCAAGAAGCACTTGAAATAATAATTAAATGAAATTTGGGGACGGTTCTCTTTTCCAAATTAGTAAAGAGTAATTTAGTAAAAGATTAGGAGAAAAAGCATAAATGAAAATAATAGACGGAAAAAAAGTTATATGGGAAACAGAAAATTTCATAGTGGTAGCAGCAAATCATCCATTTATATCAAGAGAAGAAGGTGGACATTTAATAATTAGAGCAAATGGAGATAAATATAGATATGATTCACGTTTGGATTTTAATGAAGAAGAAGTAGTAGAGCAACATAAATTGTGTAAAATGATTTGCAAGGCATATAAGGAAGCAATGAAAAAAAGAAATATAAATATAGTGAGAATAAACTTTTTTGAAGCAGGTAATTGGGCATGGAAAAAAGATGAAAATGGAAAAATTAAAAAGCCATACTATCATGAGCACATTTTTGGTAGAACAATTGATGCGAAAAAACAAAAATTCCCAGATGCTCCATATTTACCAGATAGAAAAAGTGGATTTTATGATGACTTTAAACCACTTAATGATGATGATATAGCATGTATAATTGAAGAAATAAAAAAAATAAAAGATTGTGAAAAATATAAATAAGGCAAGGAGGACAAATATTTGAGCAATGACAAAATTATAATTTATACTACAGATGATAACAGCATAGATGTAGAAGTTTATTTAGAAGATGAAGATTTATGGATGACACAGGAACAAATAAGTAAATTATTTGATAAAGCAAAATCCACAATAAATGAACATATAAAACATATTTATGAAGAAGGCGAACTAAATGAAGAATTTACTATGAGAAAATTCGGAAATTCCGAATTTTCTACAAAACCAACTAATTACTATAATTTAGAGATGATAATTGCCATTGGATAAATTCCCCAAAAAAAAATCTAGATTAGGAGAAGAAATATGAATAATTACATGAAAATTGCAAAAGAATTATCTGAAGAAAATTTAAAAACCAATGTTGGTGGACCATTTGGAGCATGTATTGTTAAAAATGGAAAAATAATAGGAAAAGGCTCAAATCATGTATTAAGCAATAATGATCCAACAGCACATGCCGAAATAGTTGCTATAAGAGAGGCATGTAAAAATATTAACTCATATGATTTAAGTGGTTGTGAGTTATATGCAAATTGTTACCCATGTCCAATGTGTTTATCTGCAATAATTTGGTCAAACATAAAAAAAGTATATTACGGAAATACAAAAGAAGATGCAGCAAATATTGGCTTTAGAGATGATTATATATATAGTTATATAAAGAAACTTGCAGATAACTCTAATGATAAAAATGTATTAGAATTAGAATGTATTGATAAAGATGAAACTATAAAAGCATTTAATAAATTTAAGCAAAAAGAAGATAAAACCATATATTAAAATATAGAAAACAAATAGTATTTTTAAGTAAATAAATATAAAATAAATTAAAATAATGGTTATTTATAAAACGTTTCCACAATAAGATATATAAGTGGAGGCGTTTTTTTTAATCCCTACAATAATAAATTAATTCTTTTAAAAATATTTATATTTAATTGTAAAGTGAGGAGTGAAACATTTATGGAGCAGATAAATTTAAAAAATAGAAAAAAAATGAAAAATTTGTTGTTTGTAGCTTTCGGTGTTTTTTTATTGCTATCAATAAGAATAGGAGTTATTCAATTTATAAATGGAAATGAACTAAAAAAAATGGCATATGAACAACAAATTCAACATAGATCAATTAATCCTAAAAGAGGAACTATTTATGATTTAACTGGAGAATATATTTTAGCTGAAAGTTCAACTGCATATACAGTAACAGTGAATCCAACAAATATATTGTCAGAAGATAAAGAAAAAGTGGCTAAGAAATTAACAGAGCTGTTTAATCTTGATTATGAAACTGTTATAAAAAAAGTAAAAAAAATAAGTTCAATAGAGACTATAGTAAAAAAGATTGATAAAGAACAAGCAGATATTTTAAGAAAGTGGTTGATTGAAAACAATATAAATACTGGTATAAATATTGATGAAGATTCAAAAAGATATTATCCATATAGCAATTTAGCCTCACAAGTTATAGGGTTTTGCGGAGGAGATAATCAAGGAATAGATGGAGTAGAAGCAAAATATGATAATATTTTGGCAGGAACTAAAGGGGCAATTACAAAAGCAACAAATGCATTAGGAGCAGAACTTGGAACAGAGGGAGAAAACTATATTGCACCAATTGATGGGAAATCTTTAGTACTTTCGATTGATATGACAATTCAATCTATTGCTGAAAAATACTTGGAAGAAGCATGTATTGACAATAGCTGTACAGATGGTGGAAATATAGTAATTATGAACCCTAAAAATGGAAATATCTTAGCAATGGCAACATATCCTTCTTATAATTTAAATGAACCATATACAATTAATAATGAGGAAATGAGAAATAATTGGGAAAACATAGAACAAAAAGAAAAGACAAAAGCTTTACAAGCAATGTGGAGGAATAAAGCTATTTCAGACACATATGAACCTGGTTCTGTTTTTAAATTAATTACAGCATCTGCTAGTTTAGAAGAGGGGATAACAGATACAGATAAGGCTGGTGAATTTTGCTGTACTGGGTCTATAACTGTAGCAGGAGCTAGAATTAAATGCTGGAGATATTATAGACCACATGGTTCTGAGTCTTTAAGAGAAGGACTAATGAATTCATGTAATCCTGTTTTTATAGGACTAGGACAAAAATTAGGAGTAGAGACATATTTTAAATATTTAAATAAATTCGGTTTACTTTCAAAAACAGGTGTAAGTTTGCCACGGAGAAGCAAATAGTATTTTTATAAAACAAGAAAAATGTGGACCTGTTGAGCTTGCAACTATAAGCTTTGGGCAAAGATTTGAAATAACTCCTATTCAGCTTGCAACAGCAGTTTCTGCTATAAGTAACGGAGGAAATTTAATTAGACCTAGAATTGTAACAGCAACAATTGATTCAAAAACTGGAGAAAGGACAGAACTTCCAATAGAAAATAAAGGAGAAGTAATTTCAAAAGAAACTTCAGAAAAAGTACTTAGTATGATGGAATCTGTAGTAAGCGAAGGAACAGGAAAAAATGCAAAAGTAGAGGGATTTAGAATAGGGGGAAAAACAGGAACTTCAGAAGATGGAGTTAATACTGGAAAATATGTTACATCTTTCTGTGGAGTTGCACCAATTGATGATCCACAATTAGTTGTTTTAGTTACTTTGTATAATCCAACAGGAGAAGGAGGACACCATCTAGGTGTATGCTTATGGAAGTTGATAAAAAAAGAGGTATATATGTTTGATAAAATGCAGTTATATCAAAGGTTATAGAGAGTGAGACAAAATAAAAAAATGCTATAAAAAATGCTTATAAGGTGTCTGCTTATTGCAGTTTTATACACAATATAATAATAAATAGTGGAAAAGATATTTGAAAGTGAGTTGTATTAAAGCAATTCACTTTTTTTATTATTAAAATTTAAGGAGGAATAAAAATGGAAAGAGAAGATGCAATAAAATATTTAGAGAATTTACAACAAGGAGATTTTTTAACAGTTAATATTCCAATTATAGCAGACAAAAAAATACAAGTAACTGCAATGTATGTTGGAAAAGATAAAGAGGGAAGATATAACTTCATAGATAGTGGGAATTTTATATTATCAAAAGAGTTTTTAGAAAAAGGTAATATCTCAATAGATAAAGAATATAACGGAGATATTGCAACAGATATTTATGCTAAATTTAAGAGAGAACAAGAACGAAAGAACAAACAGAAAAAGTATAATAGAGATTATAGATAAAGAAATGGAAGTGATAATATATGGAAAGAAAAGAAATATCCGAGCAAATTGGAGAATTAAATTTAAAAATATTTTCTGCAAATAAAGAACTTGAAGAAATGGAACTTAATATAAGAAAGAAAAAGATAGAGATTAGAAGATACAAAAATGAAGTTACAGGCTTACAATTAATGTTGGAAGAAATTGATATTGAAAGATGGAAAGAAAAGAGAAAAGAAAAAAAAGAAATAAAAAGAAATAATATAGTAGAAAAAAACTTAAAAGAAGCAACAAATAGCGATTATTATTCACAAGAAAAGAAATTTAATGATACAGAAAATTCATATATAGATTATGTGGCAAGAAATGTATTACCATATAATGATTGAACATAAGGCGAGTTGATGAAAGTTAAGTAATCAATTCGCCTTTTTTGCATTCTAGGAAAATTTACATAGCCTTTATTTTAACTAATAAGGGCGAACTTAAAAGAAAGGAGGAAAAACCAATGTCAGAATGCAAAGTAATTGCAATAGCAAATCAAAAAGGTGGAGTAGGAAAAACTACTACTACATTTAGTTTAGGTGTTGCATTGGCTAAAGAGGGCAAGAAAGTATTGTTGGTAGATGCAGATCCACAACGGAGATTTAACAACATATATGGGGTATTATGACCAAGATAATTTACCTGTAACAATATCCACACTTATAGAAAAGAAAATGAATGACCAAGATGTAAGACCAGAACAAGCAATATTGCAACATAAAGAGGGTATAGATTTAATTCCATCAAACTTGAACTTATCGCTTACAGAAGTTAATATGTTTAATGCAATGAGCAGAGAATACTTGATAAGAGATTGTTTGGAGGAATTAAAAAAAGATTATAATTATATTTTAATTGATTGTATGCCGTCTTTGAGTATGCTTACAACAAATGCTTTAGCAATGGCTAATGAAGTAATAATTCCAGTACAAAGTCAATATTTATCTGCTAAAGGTATGGGAAATTTGTTAAAAACAATTTCTATTGTAAAAAGAAAACTAAATAAAGATTTAAAAGTTGGTGGTATATTGCTTACATTAGTTGATAAAAGAACAAATTTGCCGAGAGCAATACAACAAGAATTAGAAGAAAACTATGGCAGTATTGTTAAACTATATGATAGTCAAATACCAATAGCGATAAAAACTGCCGAATCCACCTCAAAAGGAAAAAGCATTTTTGCGTATGACAAAAACAGCAAAGTAGCAGAGGCTTATTCATTTTTTGCAAAGGAGGTGTTAAAGGAAGATGAAAGAGAAAGAAGAAAAAATGCACTTGCCAAAGGTTTCGATAGATGACTTTTTTACAAGTCAAGAAGAAAGAGATGCACAAAAATTAGAAAAGGTACAAAAGATTTCAATTACTGAAATTTCAAATTTTCCAAATCACCCATTTAAAGTAAGAGATGATGAGAAAATGTTTGAAACAGTAGAAAGTATTAAAGAACACGGAGTGCTAGTACCTGCAATAGTTAGACCAAAAGAAGATGGAACTTATGAAATGGTATCTGGACATAGAAGAAAAAGGGCTTGTGAACTTGCACAAATAGAGGAATTGCCTTGTATAGTCAGAAATTTAACAGATGATGAGGCAACAATTATAATGGTAGATAGTAACTTACAAAGAGAGCAAATACTTCCAAGTGAAAGAGCATTTGCATACAAAATGAAGTTAGAGGCTATAAAAAGTCAAGGAAAAAGAAATGATTTAACTTCTACACAACCTGTGCAGAAGTTGTCAGTTGAAGTTATTGCTGATGAAATGGGAGAAAGTAGAGAAAGTGTTAGAAGATATATAAGATTAACAGAACTAATCCCAGAATTATTACAATTTGTTGATAATCACTATCTGCGAGATAAAGAAAATATGACAATGGCTTTAGCACCTGCGATAGAAATATCTTATTTAAGTAAAAATGAACAAGATATGTTACTTGAAGCAATGGAAACATCACTTGCAACACCATCTACACCACAAGCAAAAAGATTAAGAGAAGAAAGTGAAAAAGGAACATTAACAGAAGAAAAAATACAAGATATATTAGATGAAGAAAAACCAAATCAAAAGGAACAAGTGAAATTTACTTATGACAAAGTAAAGAACTATTTTCCAAAAGGTTACACTGTGCAACAAATGCAAAATGTAATTGAAAAGTTATTACAAAAGTATCAGTTACAATGGCAAAATAAACAATATGAAAGATAATACAAAATAACAAAGAATGTATATACAACAATAAATGTATATACGATTTTTTATTTCCCCCTCCTTACAATCTACCCCCTTATTACTAGCTATTTACTAACTGAAAAGGAATATTATATATAAATATATTAAATATTATATAATCACACATTTGCATGAATTTTGATTTGCATTTAAAATAAAGACAAAGGAGAGTGAATGTTATGAGAAAATTAATAGTTATAGCAATAATTTTATTAACAGGTATGGGAGTTAGTTTTAACAACACGAAAAAGGTAAATGAAAAATGGGGAGATAATGGTACAGCAAATAGAATTGATACAAGTTTGTCAGAAGAATCAAAGGAAAGACTAGAAAAAAATCAACAGGAAATTGAAAAAATCATAAATGATGAAAAAATAGCAGAGGGAATAGTAGAAGAAACGAAAGTAAGTGAGCAAGACGAAAAAGTAAAACAAGAACAAAAAAATGAAACAACTCAAGTAGAAAGCAATAGTAATTCAAATGCTAGTAAAAAACAAGAAAGTAATACAAAAACTAATACAAAAGCTAATTCAAATACTGCAAAAAAAAGTGAAAATACATCAAAGCAAGAAAAACCAAAGGAAAGTGTAGCAGAGGTAAAACAGGAAACACCAAAACAGGAGAAAAAAGTACAACAAACTACACCTAAACAAGAAGAAAAAATATATTGCGTTGATGGTGGAAAAACTCACATTGCAGGAGATGGAGCAAATGAACATGGATATTATAAAACTTGGGATGAGGCATTTAGTGCTTATGAAAAATATACAGAGGGTTGGGAATCAAGTCATTTTAAAATAAATCAATGTTTTTGTGGACTTTATTATTTCTCTGTAACAAAATAAAAAACTAAAAATTAAGAGCGTAATGCTCTTTTTTTTGTGAGTAAAAGAAAGGAATTGATAAAAAATGAAAACTAAAACAAAAAAAGTTATGGCAATAATTATGCTAATATTAATGCTAATAAATGCTATGCCTATAAGTGCTTTTGCAACATTTATAACAGACATAAATAGTGATGCAACTTTTGGAGTTATAAGTGGAAGTTTAAGCGAATATGGACACGAATTACATTATGCGAATTATGATGGATCAAAGTATATAGCATTCTGTACTCAATATGGAAAAACATCGCCAACTGGAAGAGAATATACTTTCAATAATGAATTTTATGCAGAATATAAAGAAAATAGACCAGAATACGAAAGAATAGCAGAAATGATATATTTTGGATATACAATGAATTATGGACTAGGAATACCATCTAGTACAGAAGCAAAAAAAGCAGCGTGTGCTACTCAACAATATGTATGGGAATACATTTATAACAATATAGACAGTAGTGGAAAAACACCACCATCACGAAATTCTTGGAGCGGTGGATATATGTCATCATCACAATATTCAAATTGGGTATCAAATACAGAAAATTTATATAATCAATATCATAAAGATGTATCATTTAATGGAGCAACAAACAAAGTAGATATTGGAGATACAACTACTTTTTCAGATAGTAACGGAGTATTACAACATTATGAAAGTTTTAATAAAACTATAAATGGAGTAAATTTTGCTCACGACAATGGTAGTAATGAATTAAGAGTAACAGCAACAAATGATAGCAATTCTGGGAAAACAACTTTTAAATCAAGAGATTATGGATATTATGAACTAATGCCAAATGGAGCAAAATATTCTAGTGGAAGTATGTCAAACTATGTATATTTTAGTTTTTCATCTGGAGCAGTACAAAATTTAATGTTTTCTAACTATGTAGATCCATCACATTTTAGTGTTTCAGTAGAAGTACAAAGTGGAAAAGTATTAGTTAAAAAAATAAATAATATGGGAAATCCAGTAGCAGATTGTAATTTTGAACTTTATAAAGATGAGGCTGGTACTCAAAAAGTAGCAAGTGGAAAATCTGCAAGTAATGGACAAATAACTTTTGAAAAACTAAAAGTAGGAACATACTTTGTAAAAGAAACATCAGTACCAACAGGTTATTTACTAGATACAAATATAAAAAGAGTAGATGTAAGAAATGGAGAAACATCAACAGTAGAATTTAAAAACAATGAGCCAACAGGAAGATTACTAATTCATAAAGTTAGCGAAAATAATGATAAAGTAGGTGGAGCAATATTCTCTGTTGTAGCAGAAGAAAATATAAAAAATGTTGCAGGAACTAAAACATTTTATACAAAAGGACAAGAAGTAGCAAAAATAACATCAGCAAATGGAACAGGAATTGCAGAAATTGCAGAATTGCCACTAGGTAAGTATTCTGTAAAAGAAATACAAGCACCAAAAGGTTATTTATTAAATGAACAAGTATTTCAAGTAAATTTAGAATATAAAAATTCAACAACTCCAGTTATTGAACTTGAAATAAAAGGTGTTATAAACCACGAGCCAACAGGAACAATAGCAATAGTAAAGAAAGATAGTAAAACAGGTAGTGTAGCACAGGGAGATGCAACACTTGAAAATGCAGTTTATAAAATATATGCAAATGAAGATATTTACAATGTAGCAAAGTCTAAAAAGTTTTATAGTAAAGGCGATTTAGTTGCTACAAGAAATACAGACAAAAATGGAAATACAACAGATGTTACTGGACTTCCTTTAGGAACTTATATTGTAAAAGAAGAAGTAGCACCAAAAGGTTATTTATTAGATACAACAGTATATGAGGTAAAACTTGAATATAAAGACCAATATGAAAAAGTTATTTCTGGTAGAGCAAATAGTAAAGATAAAGTAAAAGAAATGGGAGTACACATTTTCAAAAGTGGAATAAAAGTTAATTCTGGAAAAACTCCAGGACTTGCTGGAGCAGAATTTACAATAAAACTTAATAGTGCCGTAGAAAAAGCCTATGAAAATGGATATAGTTATGCAGAAGTATGGAATGGTATAGATGAATACGGCAATAAAGTAGAAGTTGATAAAAACAGAGTAGCAAAAGCACAAGAAATTGCTCCTACTTATGAAACAATAGTAACAAATGAAAGTGGAGATGCTTATACACAAAATAAGTTACCATACGGAACTTATATTGTAAAAGAAACAATAACACCAAAAGACTATGAAACTGCGTCAGATTTCACATTTTCTATAACAGATGATGAAACAGAAATAAAAGATATTGCTCAAAAAGTTAAGCATATAGTAGTAAACAATGAACAACAAGAAACTTATATAAAATTAGTTAAAAAAGATTTAAAAACAAATAAAACAGTTACATTAACAAATGCAAGTTTTCAAATAAAAGCCACTAAAGACATTTATGATCGTGCAACAGGAAAAATACTATATAAAAAAGGAGAGGCTGTATCTCAAAAAATTGGTAGTACAACATTTACTTCTTTTACAACAAATGCAGACAATTTAGTTGTACCAGATAAAAGTTATACAAACGATAAAGAAGATAAAGGAACAATTATAACACCATTAAAACTTGAAGTAGGAAGTTATGAAGTAACAGAAATAAAAATTCCAGAGGGATTTTTACAATTAGATAATTCTGTAAAATTTGATGTAAAAGGAATTAGAGATTATGATAAAGACCAAGACGGAGATTTTATAAAAGAAATTATTATAAAGAATGAACAACCTACTGCAACAATTGTTATTGATAAAAGTGTAGCGTTAAGAGAAGATGTAGATACATCTATTGTAGATATATCAGATTTAAGTCCTATACAATTCAAACTAACTGCAAAAGAAGATGTAATAGATAAAGCAGATGGAAGTGTAATTTATAAAAAAGGTCAAGAAATCAAAACTTATAATTTAGATAAAAAAGGTAATTTAAAAATTGAAGAACTACCTATTGGAGTATATGAATTACAAGAAATCAAAACTTTAGATGGGTTAGTTTTAAATGATACAAAATATGAATTTAAGTTTGAAAAGAAAGATGATACAACAAAAGTATATACACAAACAAGAGAAGTTATAAATGATACAACATTAACAGAAATATCAAAACAAGACATTACAGGAGATAAAGAACTAGAAGGTGCAAAACTTACTGTTTTAGAGGGAGATAAAGTAATTGATACTTGGACATCAACTGATAAAACTCATAAAATTGAAGGATTAAAAGTAGGTACAGAATACACATTAAGAGAAGAAATTGCTCCAGATGGATATGTTCGTGCAACAGATATTCAATTTAAAGTAGAAAATACTAAAGAAAATCAAAAAGTAAAGATGATAGATAAAATAGTTACAATGACAAAAGAAGATGTTGGAGGAAAAGAAATTGAGGGAGCAAAAATTCAAGTAACAGATAAAGACGGAAATATAGTAGATGAATGGACATCTGGAAAAGAAATCCATAACATAAAAGGACTTGAAGAAAATAATGAATATGTATTACACGAAGAATATGCTCCAGATGGATATGTAATTGCAACAGACATCGAATTTGAAGTTACAACTGACAAAGAAACACAAAAAGTTACAATGACGGATAAAGTTGTAGAAATTTCAAAAGAAGATATAGGTGGAAAAGAAATTGAGGGAGCAACTTTACAGGTATTAGACAAAGACGGAAAAGTTATAGATGAATGGAAATCTGGAAAAGAAGCTCATAAAGTAAAAGGACTAAAAGAGGGAGAAACATATAAATTACACGAAGAAGTTTGTGTAAATGAGTATGTTAAAGCAACAGATGTTGAATTTAAAGTTACAACTGACAAAGAAACACAAAAAATAGTAATGATTGATAAAATTGTTGAAATTGTAAAAACAGATTTAGTAACAGGCGAAGAACTAGAGGGAGCAAAATTAAAAGTTGTAGATGAAAATAATGAGGTAATTGATGAATGGGTAAGCACTAAAGAGCCACACAAAGTTACAGGACTTGAAGAAAACAAAACTTACAAATTGATAGAGGTAACTACACCTTATGGCTATGAAATTGCAGAAGAAATAACATTCACAGTTACAACTGACAAAGAAACACAAAAAATTGAAATGAAAGATATGCCTATACTAAAAGATGTAAAAGTTGTAAAAATAGATAGCAAAACAAAAGAAATAATAAAAGCTAAATTTACTTTTGGACTTTATGAAGATGAAGAATGCACAAAGTTAATACAACAAATGGATTCTAATAAAAATGAGGGAATTATTACTTTTGAAGATTTAAGATATGGAACTTACTTTATAAAAGAAATAACTGCACCAAAAGGCTATAATAAGTCAGATGAAGTAGCAAAAGTAGAAATAAATGATAAAGGTGTTTTTGTAAATGGAAACTTAATAGAAGAAAAAGATTCTGCTTATAGTTTTGAATTTGAAAATGCACCAATAGAAACACCAAATACAAATGATGGAAGAAACACATTGTTATTAAGTGGAATTGCAGGAATGTCTGCATTAACACTTGCAACAATAGGAATATATGAAATTATCAAAAGAAGAAAAAATAAATAGAATAAAAAGTCAAAAAGGTGGCAAGTAAATTAGCCACCTTTTAACTTTGAAAGTAGGTGGAAAATGGCAGAATTTAGTTCAATTCAAAAAAACAAATTAGTACAAAAATTGAAAGGCATAAATGTAACAACAGAAAAAGAGATTTTAAATCTCAAAGTGGCAGAGTTAAAGAAAATAAATGAAATGGAAAATATACAAAATTTAACTTTAAAAGATATAGAAATAATATGGCTTATGCAAGAGGCGATAGAAAAGAAAAGTTTATTAGAATTTTTCACAAATACTGAATAATAGGAGGTGGGCATATTGGGACAGATAGCGAATACAAGAAAACTTTATAAAGAAAAAATAGATAGTATAACAAAAACTGAAGAAAATTGGCTTTCTTTTTTAGATAGTTCTAGTTGGCATTTTAAATATAATTTTGTAGATAAAGTTTTGATATATGCTCAAAGACCAGAGGCAACGGCTTGTGCAGAAATGGAAAATGAATGGAACAGAAAATGTCGTAGATGGGTTAATAAAGATGCAAAAGGAATATTTGTATTAGCAAAAGATGAAGATAGCCCATATCCTTTTAGATTAGTTTTTGATGTATCAGATACTCACAATAGTAAAGGAACAGAATATAAATTATGGAGTGTAAAACCAGAGTATGAAGAAAAAATAATTGAAACATTACAAACTACTTTTGGAGGAGAAACAGAAAGTAATCAATTATCTGAAAACATTATAATAAATGCTTATAATATGGTAACAGATAATATTCAAGATTATTTATCTAGTATTCATCAAAATAAAAAAGGCACAATATTAGAAAATTTGTCTGATGAAGAAGTACAAAATATAACTGTGGCAACAGTATGGGCAAGTGTATCATATATGATGATGACAAGATGTGGTATAAATGCTAGAGAAAAGATAAATATTCAAGAATTTACTTTTATAAAAGAATTTAACAATGACAAAATAATAACTGCGTTAGGTACTGCAATAAGTGATATTGCTGAAATGGGATTAAGAGAAATTGCAAAGACAGTTATAAATTTACAAAATGAAGAAAAAAATATAAATCACACATTTGTAAAAAATAAAGAACAAGAGTATTCTAATAATAAAGAAATTGAAAAGGGAGGAATTAGAAATGGAGAAAATAGAATACAGGAGAGTTGGAGATTATCAAATACCAAATCTGGTAATGGAGAAAGAGCAGATACCAAGTGGAAAATACGCAAGAATGAGGCTTCATTATCTAAAGAGCCACAAGAAAGCAGATTATTTGATATTATTGATGGACAAGAAATTAAACGAAGAATTGAGTCAAATTCAAGAGAGAGCAACACAAATGGTCAAAGAGATAGTGGAGAAACTAGCCAAACAAGATGGAACAACAGAGGAATTGAAAGCACAAGACCAAATGAAATGGGCAGGACTAATGCAGAATTACAAGTTGATGGCAGAGGAACAAGTAACGAGGGAACTAATTTACAATTAGAAGAAAATCGTAATATATGGATAGATAAAAATGAAAAAGTAAAATTTAATGATTATGAAACAATAGATAAAATATTAAGCAATGCACCTAATATATTGAAAAATCAAGATAATTTAATAACACATTTGAAATTTAATACAGATGAAGAAAGACAAAAATATATATCTAATATTTTAGGAAATGCTTATACAGAATATGTGATAGATGAAAATCAAAGAGTAGGTTATAAAAGTTATGATAATGGCTTATATTTATGGAAAGGCGATTATCTTAATAGAACTGAAGAATGTTTTAGAACTTGGGATGAAATAACAGAATATTTTGTAGGAAATAATTTAAACAAAGAAAATGAAAATATAGTAAATGATTTACAAACTGAAAATGAACAAATCCAAAATATAACAGAGGTAGAAGATACTTCTGTTTTTTCTTTTTCACAAGAAGAAATTGATAATGCCTTAAAAATTGGTAGTGGAGTAGTAGATGGAAAGTATAGAATTTATGAATATTTATCAAGAGGATTATCAAGTAAAGAAAATGCTGAATTTCTAAAAAATGAATATGGAATAGGTGGAACAAGTGAAAATGAAGATGGAATAGCAAAATGGTATGATAGCAAAGGACTTACAATATCAAGAGGTAGTGGAGAAAATGCTCCTACTTTAAAATTAAGTTGGAGAGATGTAGAAAAAAGAATTAGAGAACTTATAAGTTCTAATAGATATTTAACAGATTACCAACAAGATCAATATTATGATTGGCTAGATGTAAACGGAATAACACCTAATAATGCAGAAGAACAAATAAAAGAAGAAGATTACAAATTAGCAGAAAGATTGCATAATTATATGATGAATTATGATATTGTAGCATATCATAATAATTTTTCATTAGATAATACAATAGAACAAAATATTGAATTGTTACAAGCAGATATAAATGATGAAATGAATATACAAGATTATATTGATTTTTTAAAAGCAAGTTATGAAGATTTAGATTATGATGATGAAACATCAGTAGAGGCAAGAAGTTTAATTTTAGAATTAGAAAAAAGACTTCCATATTATGAATTTCATAATGGAGATATTGTTTATATTGGAGCAGATGAGTTTGAAATTAGAGCAATAGATAATGATAGAGCAGTTTTAGTAGATACTTCATTTCCACTATATACAAAAGAAATGCCTAGAGAAGAATTTGATAGAAAAATAAAAGAAAATCCTGCAAATGATAAATTAAGAACAGGAATAAGAATACAAGATAAAATAGAAAATACTAAAGTAGATGAAATAATTGAGGAACAAGAAGATACATCATTTAATAAATGGCTAGATACATTTATTCAAGAAAAAGGAATTGATTTAGATTACACTTTTACAATAGAAGATGAGGGTATAACTCATATATTTGAATTAGGTAATGTTATAGAGAATATAAAAGCAACATCAAAAGAAGAACAAAATGCAATTAAAGATATGATAGTAAAAATTGATTTTTATAATGGAGATGTTGTCGATTATTTTAAGCATTTAGCAAAAGCATTAGTTAAGAATTATTATCAAATAGAAGAACAAGAGATTATACCAGAAAAGCAAGAAAATAAAACAGAATTAGAAGATTTAAAACCACAAGTTAAAAGAAAAAGAAGAAATAAAATTGAATATTTTGACTTACACCCAGAAATACCAATTGCAGAAAGAAACAATTTCAAAATTGATAATAACGATTTAGGTATCGGTGGTAAAAAAGAGAAATATAAAAATAATATAGAGGCTATAAAAGTATTAAAACTATGTGAAGAACAAAATAGATATGCAACAAAAGAAGAACAAGAGATATTATCAAAATATGTAGGTTGGGGAGGAATACCAGAGGCATTTGATAGTAGAATTGATAATTGGCATAACGAATATGAAGAACTAAAAAGTTTACTAACTGAAAAAGAATATAAAGAGGCTAAAAAATCAACACTAACAGCATTTTATACTCCTCCAATAGTAATTAAGTCAATATACAGAGCATTGGAAAATATGGGACTTGAAAGAGGAAATATATTAGAGCCAAGTTGTCGGTATTGGTAATTTTATGGGTATGATACCAGACACTTTAGATGAGTGCAAAATGTATGGAATTGAAATTGATACTATTTCTGGAGGAATAGCAAGACAGTTATATCAAAAAAATACAATAGCAGTAAAAGGCTTTGAAGATGTAGAACTTCCAGACTCTTTTTTTGATGTAGCAGTAGGAAATGTTCCTTTTGGAGATTTCAAACCTTATGATAAAAGGTATGATAAAAACAATTTTCTAATTCACGATTATTTTTTCGGAAAGACATTAGATAAAATAAGACCAAATGGAGTAATTGCTTTTATATCAAGTAAAGGAACTTTAGATAAAGAAAGTGAAGATGTAAGAAGATATATTTCACAAAGGGCTGAACTAATAGGAGCAATCAGACTTCCAAATGATACTTTTAAGAAAAATGCAGGAACAGAAGTTACAACAGATATTATCTTTTTAAAGAAAAGAGATAAAATAACAGATATTGAGGACGATTGGGTACATCTCGATACAACAGAAGATGGAATAAGAATGAACAAATACTTTATAGACCATCCAGAAATGATTTTAGGAAATATGGAGGAGATAACTACTCAATATGGAAAAGATTATGCCTGTAAACCTTATGAAAATGCAAATTTAGAAGATTTATTAAATGTGGCTATACAAAACTTGAGTGCAGAAATTGAAGACTATCAAATTGATATTATAGATGAAGAAGAAACATCAATACCTGCAGATCCAAGTGTAAGAAATTTCTCATATACAATAGTAGATGAACAAGTCTATTATAGAGAAAATAGCCAAATGTATTTACAAGATTTGCCTGTAACATCTATAAATAGAATAAAAGGTATGATAGCAATAAGAGATTGTGTAAGAAATCTAATAGAATTGCAAATAGACGATAGTTCTGATGAAGAAATAAAAAGGGAACAAGTAAAATTAAATGGCTTATATGATAAGTTTTCAAAAGAATATGGACTAATAAATAGTAGAACAAATGAAAGAGCATTTTCTGAAGATAGTAGTTATTATTTATTATGCTCTCTTGAAGTTTTAAATGAAAATAAACAATTTGTTAGAAAAGCAGATATGTTTACTAAAAGAACTATAAAACCACATAAGGTTATTTCAAAAGCAAATAATAGCGTAGATGCTTTAATTTTATCAATATCAGAAAAAGCAAGAGTTGATATTGAATATATGCAAAAACTAACTGGAAAAAGCGAAGAACAAATAATAAAAGAACTAGAGGGAAGTATATACAAAGATCCAATAAGTGAAGAATATGTAACTGCAGATGAATATCTTTCTGGAAATGTCAGAGAAAAATTGAAAATTGCTAAAAGATTTGCAGAAAATAATTCAGAGTATGAAACTAATGTAAAAGCATTAGAACAAGTAAAAATAAAAGATTTATCTGCAAGTGAAATAAGTGTAAGATTAGGAGCAACTTGGATACCACCATCAGATATTAGAGATTTTATATTTGAGTTACTTGAAACCCCAGAGCATAGAAGAAGTTATATAGATGTACACTATTCTGATTATACATCAGAGTGGAATATAAGTGGAAAAAGTGAAGATAGAGGAAATGTAAGGTCATATAACACTTATGGAACTAGCAGAGCCAATGCTTATAAAATAATAGAAACTACTTTAAATTTAAAAGATGTTAGAATTACAGATACAGTTATAGATGAAAACGGAAAAGAACAAAAAGTTTTAAATGCAAAAGAAACTGCAATAGCACAGGCAAAGCAGGAACTTATAAAAACAAAGTTTGAAGAATGGATATGGAAAGACCAAGCAAGACGAGAAAGATTAGTAAATTCATATAATGAAAAATTCAATAGTATAAGACCTCGTGAATATGACGGACAATATATAACTTTTGGAGGAATGAATCCAGAAATAAATTTAAGAAAACATCAAATAAATGCTATTGCTCATATTTTATATGGAGGAAACACATTACTTGCTCACGAAGTACGGAGCAGGAAAAACATTTGAAATGGTAGCAGGTGCTATGGAAAGTAAAAGACTTGGATTATGCAACAAGTCTTTATTTGTTGTTCCAAACCACATAATAGAGCAATTTTCATCAGAATTTATGCAATTATATCCATCAGCAAATATTTTAGTAGCAACTAAAAAAGATTTTGCAACGAATAATCGTAAGAAATTTTGTAGTAAGATAGCAACAGGAGAGTATGATGCAATAGTTATAGGACATAGTCAATTTGAAAAAATACCAATGTCAAAAGAAAGACAAGAGAAGATACTGCAAAAACAAATAAATGATTTAACATTAGGAATAAATGATTTAAAAAATAATGATGGAGAATATTATTCAATAAAACAATTAGAAAAAAGCCAAGCAAAATTAGAAGAAAAATTAAAAAGACTTAATGACCAAAGTAGAAAAGATGATGTTATAACATTTGAACAATTAGGTTGTGATAGAATTTTTATAGACGAGGCACATTATTTTAAAAATTTATTCTTATTTACAAAAATGCGTAATGTAGGAGGAATAGCTCAGACAGAGGCACAAAAAAGTTCTGACTTATTTATGAAATGTCAATATCTTGATGAACTAACTGGAGGAAAAGGTATTGTATTTGCAACAGGAACTCCTGTATCTAATTCAATGGTGGAAATGTACACAATGCAACGATATTTACAATACAAAGCATTAGAAGAAAGAAATTTATTACAATTTGATTCGTGGGCAAGTACATTTGGAGAAACAGTAACAGCCATTGAACTTGCTCCAGAGGGAACAGGTTATAGAGCAAAAACAAGATTTGCAAAATTTTATAATCTTCCAGAACTAATGAGTATGTTTAAAGAAGTTGCAGATATACAAACTGCAGAAACATTAAATCTTCCTGTACCAAAGGCAAATTTTAAAACTATTACTGTAAAACCAAGTGATATACAAAAAGAAATGGTAGCAGATTTAGGAAAAAGGGCAGAGGCTATTAGAAAAAGAGAAGTAGATAGTAAAACAGACAATATGTTAAAGATAACCAATGAGGGAAGAAAATTAGCACTTGACCAAAGATTATTAAATGATATGTTGGGAGATTTTGAAGGTAGCAAAGTAAATATTTGTGCTAATAATGTTTATGAAATATGGGATAAGAGCAAAGAGAAAAAATCTACTCAATTAGTATTTTGCGATTTATCAACTCCTAATAATGACGGAAAATTCAATGTATATGATGATTTAAAACAAAAGTTAATAGACAGAGGAATACCAGATAATGAAATAGCATTTATACACGAGGCTAATACAGAGGCAAGAAAAAAAGAACTATTTGCTAAAGTGAGAAAAGGAGATGTAAGAGTTCTTATAGGCTCAACTGCTAAAATGGGAGCAGGTACAAATGTACAAAATAAACTTATAGCACTACATCATTTAGACTGTCCGTGGCGACCTGCAGATCTAACGCAAAGAAATGGTAGAGGAATAAGACAGGGAAATGAAAATGATGAAATTGATGTATTCACTTATGTAACAGAGGGAACATTTGATGCTTACCTTTATCAGTTAGTAGAAAATAAGCAAAAGTTTATATCTCAAATAATGACATCAAAAGCAATAGTCCGTTCTGCAGAAGATATAGACGAAAAAGCACTTTCTTATGCAGAAATAAAAGCACTCGCTGCAGGAAATCCGTTAATTATAGAAAAAACTGAATTAGATGCTCAAGTTTCAAAATTAAAACTATTAAAACAAAGTTATTTAAGCCAAATTTATGCTTTAGAAGATGCAATAGTTAAATATTATCCTGTTGAAATAAAAACTACCACAGATTTAATTTCAAATATTGAAAAAGATATACAAATTGTTAGCGAAAATACTAAAATAGATAATGAAGAAAAGTTTTCTCCTATGATTTTGAGTGGACAGGCATATACAAAAAAGGAAGATGCAGGAAAAATGTTACTTGAAATATGTAAGAACAAAGGAAGTAAAGAGCCAGAAGATATTGGAGAATATAGAGGAATGAAAATGCAATTAGAAATTGTAGGGCAAGATTTTATTTTAGAATTAAATAATAATTCATCTTATATTGTAAAATTAGGTAGTGATATTCACGGAAATATAACAAGAATAGATAATGTAATTACAGATATGAATAAAAAGTTAGAAGATAACAAATTAAAATTATCTACATTAAAACAACAATTTGAAAATGCTAAAGTAGATGTAAAAGTTCCATTTGATAAAGAGGACGAACTTGCAGAAAAAACAAAAAGACTTAATAGATTAAATAAAGAACTTGAAATCAATGAAAAAGAAAATGAAATTATAGATGATGAAATGGAAGAACAAAAAGAAATAGACTCAAAGGAAAAGGAATGTCCAGACTACAATAAAGATGATTTTAGATAAAATATTTAGAAATGGAGATAGAAATCTCTCTATTTCTATTTGTGGGTTAGTTGTAAAATATTTGTAATAATGGTATAATCTCCATAGAAATAGTAATTTATATAGGAGGATGAATTGATGAAGAATAAAGGAATTATAATTGGCTTAATAATTGGAATTGTAATGGCAATTTTATGGAGTATAGTTTTTGTTAATGTACTAAATAGTATGGCTGGAATTGGTATAGGTATATGTTTTGGTATAAGCTTTGTTCCAGCTTTTAGCTTAATTTTCTCAAAAAAAGATGATGAAAAACAAAAATAAAAATTACAATAAATGTGTGAGATTAATAGTAATTTGTAGAGGAGATATTTATGGAAGATAAACAAGTATTATTTAATAA
>CAMIVO010000003.1 GCA_946401865.1 uncultured Clostridia bacterium | reverse complement strand
CTATTAAAAGAAAACTTTTTATGTTCCTTTTGCGTAGTTCTTTTTTATATTATCATCATTTTTAGTTTTTGTCAATACATTTTTTTGATTTTCATCATTTTTTTCATTACATTTTATAACATATATTTTAAGTACATGATTAAAAGAATTGATCGAAGCGAATGTGAAGCAATCTAGCGTAATTTCTTAATCAATTTTAGGACAAGAGTTCATTTTGCGAAGCAACAATGGAAGGGAGTTCAAAAATTGATTTAGAAATTAGCGTCGATTGGCTGAAGCCGAGCAAAATCAATTCTTTTAATTATATACTTGAATTATAATAATTTTACATTTTAACAAAAATACAAAAATATGATATACAAATAACTAAATTTCCATAATTAATATAAATTCCTTCATATTAAATAATTCAATTATTTATATATCATTATTTTTATTACCTTAGCTTTCTATTATATTTCCTATTATATATAGATACAAACAACACAATTCAAAACATATTTTAATCTTTTATTTTAAATAAAAATTTAACAATTCCCCTAAAAGCTTTAGGAACTTTTTTTACAACAATAGTCATTTTATGTACCTCCATTTCTTAAAACTTAGTTTATTTTTAACATGCTAACCACATGAATCCAACGGCAATAACAACTAAGCCTATTAGAATAAGCCAACCTGTAATTGGAAGTAATAACACCATTAATATTCCCAAACCTAATCCTATAAAACATACTCCTAATGTCTTTTTTAAAAATCCTTTCATTCTATAAATCCCCTCTCAAGGCAAAAGTTAAAATTTCAACTTACTACCTCCAATACTTTAATATTATTATATGTAATTTTGTAGATTCTTGTTACCTTTTGACAAATTAAAAATATCTATATATAATTAGTACATACTATGCCAAAAATCTCCGGTACTGGTGACACGGTACTGGTGACAACACTAGTGACAACACAATGGCAAAGAAAGGATTATTATATATGAATAAAACTGATATAAATAAAATGATAAATATATTAAAGAAAACTTATCCAGAAGCAAAATGTAGTTTAGACTTTTCAAATGCATTTGAATTAGTAGTTGCGGTTATGCTTTCTGCTCAATGTACAGATGAAAGAGTTAATTTAACAACTCCTATTCTTTTTAAGAGATGTAAAACAATTGAAGATTTTGCAACTATTGATATAAATGAACTAGAAGAAATAATTCGACCTTGTGGATTTTATAAAAATAAAGCTAAAAACATAATTAAATGTGCTACACAAATTTTAAAAGATTTTAATGGAGAAGTTCCACAAAATATGGATGATTTAGTATCTCTTGCTGGAGTTGGTAGAAAAAGTGCAAATGTTATAATGTTAGAGGTTTTTTCTAATCCACAAGGTATTGCAGTAGATACACATTGTAAAAGAATAGCTAATAGACTTGGTTTATCCAATGAAAAAGATCCTTCAAAAATAGAACAAGATTTATTAAAACAAATTGATACTAAATATTATAAAGATGTAAATCATTTATTTATTTGGCATGGAAGATATACTTGCAAATCAAGAAATCCAGATTGTAAAAATTGTTGCTTAAAAAATATATGTACTTGTGTCTCTAATACTGGAGAATTTTGACGTACTGCAATATGCCAAAATTCTCCGGTACCTGCGGCACAACATGCCAAAAATCTCCGGTACCCGTGGCACCAACTATTGCGCACTTTCTTCACTTTTCTTTTTCATATTATTTATAACTTTTTCTCTCAAATCTTTTTTATTTTGTATACATTTATTCATTGCTATATTTGCTTTTTCTATTAAATCTGGCATGTAATCCAATAATTTATCAATTGGGTTAGAATGATCTACAGGAAGTAATTTAACAACATCTGCTTGAACAATTAAAAATGCAATTGGATTTATAGAAACTCCTGCTCCTGAGCCTCCTCCAAAAGGTAGCCTATATTGAATTTGCTCGTCTTTGTCTTTTTTGTTATATTCATCTATTGTTTCACCTTTAAATTCACTTCCTCCTGCCGCAAAGCCAAATGATACTTTAGAAATAGGTATAATAACAGTATTGTTTGATGCTTGTATTGCATCTCCTACAATAGTATTTACATCAATCATATCCTTAATACTATTCATAGATGTATTTAAGATTTTTTCTATTGGATGTTCCGGCATTTTTATCGCCTTCCTTTCTCATCATAATTATTGTATTAATAATATGTATCAGTTTTACACTTATTATACAATTTAAACTCAATTTTAATATATTTATATTATACATAGGTTGTACATTCCAATTTATTTGTTTTATATCACTAAAGTATTTTCCTATTATAACTGATATAATACTTGAAATAACTCCAGTTAATAGAGCTGTTGTTGCTGCATTTTCTTCACCTATTTCTATTTTTAAATTTATATTTTCATATTTTGCTTTTAGTTTTTCTTGGATATCTTTAACTTTAATATTTTCATTTTTAACAACATGATTTTTAATTTTGTCATATTTATTTTTCGATGTTAGACTTTGAATTTTATCAATATCTGTTTCTATTTTAATAAGATTTATTTTGTTGAGAATTTTAAATTTAATAATGATTATTCCACTTTTGTTTATATCAAAGTTTTTTATTTTGAATTCTAATTTTTTTATTTCTACTTTTATTTCTGTAAAAAATAATAATACTAATGTAATAATTATAATTAATGAAATAATACTAAAAAAAATCAAAACTAATCACCTCTTTTGGTATATAATTAGTTTTGACTTTTTTTAGTTTTTTATACTATTTTACTGCCATTTAAATATTGGATATCCTTCATTTTTGTTTTCAGTATCTTCTTTCCAAACATTTTGAATTTCCGTTTCACTTATTGTTACTGCACCTGTTTCCTCATCTATAGTATATGCTTTATCTAATGTGGGAGCTAAAGTTTTTAGTTGTTCGCTTGTAACTTCTAATGAATTTCCTATTGCAGTTCCTTGATTAGATATATAATAGCAATTTTCTATAATTCCTTTATTGGTTATTTCATATTTTGTAGTTCCTTCTAATTCTCCCGCATTATAACATGATATTATTTTTATTTTATCACTATTATTCCAAACTATACCTGAAGATGTTTTCCCTTTTATTTTGCCAAAATTATAGCAATTACATACTTTACTTCCTTCCACTTGTAAAAAGCCCGTAATTCCAGCTGCGTTATTCCCATTAATCTCCCCAATATTATAACATTCCTCAAAAACTGTTGTTCCTATTACCCAGTTATATCCACATATTCCTCCAGTTATACCTGTTCCTTCTATTTTTCCTGTATTATAGCATTTTGAAAATTTCATATTCCAACCATTTGTTTTTCCTCCATTTATTCCTCCTGCGCTACTTTTACTAATTATATATCCAGAATTATTACACCTTTCGACATTTCCTGCACCCCCTCCAGTTATTCCACCAACATTTCTTGGTCCTTCTACTTTTCCTGTATTGTAGCAATCTGTAATGTTGCTATTTCCACCACTTGCAGCTATACCTCCAATACTTGAATAACCATCAGTAGACTCACTATATAAATATCCTTCATTATAACATTCTGAAATAGATTTAACATCTGAACCTGTAATTCCTCCAACTTTATATTTTCCTTTTATATTAGCCTTATTGCCACATTTTTCTATATTAGATAACCCACTATTATTAAAAGCAATTATACCTGCTGCCTCGCTTCTTACATCTTCTCTTATATTTTCAATTGTTCCATCAAATACACATTTTTTTATTGTTCCCCCTGGACCCCATTGAGCTATTCCAACAAGACCAGCGGCATGTGTTGAATTACAATATATATTTGCTTTAATATTTATGTTTTCAACCACAGCTGGGCCAATTCTCCCTATAAATGCAACCGATTCATTTATGTCCTCATTATATATATAAAGATTTGAAATTTTATGACCATTTCCATTAAAATTACCACTAAATATACCATTGTTATTTTGTCCATATCCCCCTATTGGAATCCACCCTTTTCCTGTTGTTAGTTCTGTAAGTAATTTCTCAACTTTTCCATCTTGGTTTATGTCTCCATAGTCAATTCTTTCAGCATTTTCATACGATAATGGTAATTTAAAATCTAAATTTTTTACTAAAGAAACATACTTTCCACTAAAATTTTTCCCTGTTATATATTTTATTTCATTATTTTCAATTACTATTCCATTTACAGTAAGTGAAAAGTCTAGCAAATCTTCTATGCATTTTATTTCATAAGGCTTGTCTTCAGATACTCCTAGTTCGTTATTACTTAATTGAGCTAGAAATTCTTTTTTAGGAAATTCAAAATTTGACTCGCTTAACTCTACATTTCCATCTTTGTCAACTTTATATAATCTATTTTCTACCAACACTAAAAAGTTTTCATCTTCTTCATATACTTTTGCATTTTTTTCTTCACCAAACTCATTATTAATTTGTTGTTGCAAATTTTCTTGTGTAATATCTCCAAACTTGCCTTTATTAGCTGCTTGCAATGCTGCTGTTCCTATTGCTTCTTTTTCTTTTGCAATTTCTGTTTGCTCTTTTGCACTTCCTGCTTTATTTATTATTCCATTATTTCCTGATAGCATTGAAGCTGAAATTCCTGCTAATATTAAAAGCACTACCACAGTTACAACAAGTGCAATTAATGTTATTCCTGTATTTTTTTGTTTTTTCATCTGTTCCCTCCTATTTTTTTATCATTTATTATTAGATATGTAACTTAATAATACTAAAAAATTTCTTAAATATAGTCCAGTTGGTTGTTACTTTTTTCAAAGTTTTTGTAATTTTATTAAATTTTTATGATATTTTTATTAAAAATAATATTTACAAATTTGTTTTAAATAAAAATAGAGTAAATCTGTAAGCCGGGTTCTGGCATTTAAATTAGTCATTTATCTAGACTATATATTGCTATATAGCTCAAGCCACGCAATTTTGGACCACCGAGCAGGTGTTAAAATCCATTTTAGGTGTTGCTCCAGATGGGGTTTACACTGACGCCATAAGTCACCTTACAGCCGGTGAGCTCTTACCTCGCCTTTTCATCCTTACCACATGAATCACATAACAATATGAAATCCTATGGCGGTTATTTTCTGTTGCACTTTCCTTAAGGTTACCCTCACTAGACGTTATCTAGCATCTTTGCTCTATGGAGCCCGGACTTTCCTCTCGTAAATCCTTTCGGAATTTTACCAGCGACTAATCAATTTACTCTGTTTTTTTATTATAACATTTTTTTTGACATTTTTCAATTAAAAAAGAATAATTTATTTTTTATTAATTATACTAAAAATGTGGAGGAAAAATCATGCTTGCTAAAGTACGTTTGCAAAGTAAGAAAAAGGGTGAATTAAATAAGTTTTTAAGTAAATTTTATGATACAAATTTAGAAATCGAATCTGAAAACAAATGGTTAAAAGAATATAAAAATCCTGTAGAAATAACAGATTTAATTGGTGTATTTATAGATAATATGAATAAATATGATATAAAAATGTGGGTTAATTTGGATAAAGATATATATATTAAAATTTCTGAACAAAACGCTGATACAGTTATAAAGTATCTATTTGAGAGATATCCATATTAAAAGAATAAGAGATAAAATGTTGGAAATAATTTACTATATTCAACTTCTTACCTCTTATTCTGCATAAAAGATGGTCTTCAAATATTCCATGTTTTTATTATTTAAGTTCTTTAATTATTCTTGGTTATTACTTTCTTCTGTATTTCCTTCTTCTGTATTACATTCTTCTTTACTTTCTTCGTTATATTCTTCTGAACTGCTTTCTTCTGAAACGTTTTCATTTATAACTTCTACTTCTTTAGCAGGTTCTTCTTTTATTTCTGGTTGTTCTTTTCCGCATTTTGGGCAAAATTTTGCATCTAATCCCATATGTTCTCCACAATTTACACATGCTTTTTCGTTAGATAATTCTAATATTTCTTTATGGTATTCTTCAATTTCTGCAGAAAGAACATCTATTTTTCCACATTCATCTTCTAAATCTTTTTTTATACAAATATCTTCATTTGAAGTGTGTTTTTGATATACTTTTTTTCCAATTTCTTCATAAATATCATTTATTTTAGATTTATTTTCATTTATTTTTATTTTTAATTTAGCTTCTCTAGCTAGCTTTCCTGTTTTTTCTGCAGCTCCCTTATATGTTTCACTTGCTTTTTTTGTTAATTTATCAAAAAATTCCATTTTAATCAATCCTTTCTATATTTATATTATACATTATTTTGATATTATTATTCTAATTTTTAAATTTTATATTTTAAATATGTTTCTAATCTTCTTCTTTTCTGCCTCTCGTCATTAAAATTTTTACTGCATCTTTTGGATCTAAATTATTATATAAAACATCATATACAGTATTTAAAATTGGAAGTTCTAGGTTTAGTTTATCTGTTAAAGCCTTTGCAACCTCAATATTATCTATTGACTCTATTGTCATTCCAACTTCTTTTCTAGTTTCTTCTATTGTTTTTCCTTGACCTATTAATTTACCTGCTTTTCTATTTCTAGAATGTTCACTTAAACAAGTAACAATTAAGTCTCCTAGTCCTGTTAGACCATAAAATGTATCTTTTTCTCCACCTAAAGCTATACCTAATTTTCTAATTTCAACTAATCCTCTTGTTATTAATGCTGCATATGTATTATCCCCAAAGCCAAGTCCTGCAGCTACCCCTGCACAAAATGCAATGATATTTTTTAATGCACCACCAAGTTCTACACCTTTTATGTCATTTGAGGTATAAATTCTTATTTCTTCATTCATAAATGCATCTTGTATTATTCCTTTTAGTTCTTCATCTTTTGAAGCAATAACTAAAACAGTCGGAATTCCTACTGATACTTCCTCTGCATGACTAGGTCCAGAAAGTGCACCAATTCTTGCATTTGGTATTTCTTGTTTAATAACTTCATCTAATGTAAGCATTGTATCTTTTTCAATACCTTTAGAACATATAACTATAGGCTGTTTCTCAACATCAACAAATTTCTTATACTGTTTTACCGTATTCCTTGTAAATTTTGAAGGGGTAACATGTAGGATTACATCTGCACCTTTAATAACTTCTTCATATGAATTTCTGCATTCTATGTTTTCTGGAATTACAACATCAGGTAAAAACTTACACTTTTTTTCATTATTTATAAGATTTGCTTCTTCCTCAGAAAAAGACCAAATTTTTACTTTATTTCCTTTTTTTGCTAAGTGTATAGCAAGAGCAACACCCCAACTTCCACTTCCAATTATAGCTATTTGTTTCATTTTATTATCCTTTCTTGCCACTGTGCCACTCGTACCGGAGATTTTTGGCAATGTTGTTGTCACTGGTACCGGAGATTTTTGGCCTGGCCTTGCCACTGGTACCGGAGATTTTTGGCCTAATTTTTATTTTTAAAACTCAACTTATTTTCAGTTCCATTTGCAATTCTTTGAATATTGGCTCTATGATTAAAAATTACGAATGCAGCAAGTATTATTCCAAATACTATATATTTTATTCCAGTAGCTTGGACTATATAATTAGAATGAATAAATAATGTCAAAACTGGAAATAAAACAGCTGCGCCAATTGAACCTAATGATACCATTCTACTTAATGCCATTATTACTAATGCAAATACTAAGCATATTAATCCTATTTTCCAATTTATTATTAATAAAACACCAAGTGATGTAGCAACACCTTTTCCACCTTTAAACTCAAAAAATATTGGAAATGTATGACCAACAACTACTAATATTCCTGCAATTTGAACAAGAAGTGCCTGATCTACATTTTTGCTAATTTTTCCAATTATAAATGCCATTAAAACTGCAATAACTCCTTTTAAGATATCACATATAAGAGTAAGTATGGCTGCTTTTTTTCCTACTGATCTGAGCATATTTGTAGAGCCTGCATTTCCACTACCTTTTTCTCTAACATCAAATCCTGCCATTTTTTTGCTAATAATTACTGAAAAATTGATACTTCCTATTGCATAAGCAATAATTGCAACAATAATATAACTTGCCATATAAATTCCTCCTCTCAATTTGCATTATATAATATATTTTTTTATTTAGCAATAAGTTTGAGAATTTTTTTTGTGTCACCGGTACCGGAGATTTTTGGCATGGTTGTTGTCACCGGTACCGGAGATTTTTGGCATGGTTGTTGTCACCGGTACCGGAGATTTTTGACTACTTTTTTCTAAAAATTCGTCTAATTAATTCTCGATTAACCATTGTTATCCTTGAGATTTGTCTCTGACTAATTCCATGTATATCTTTTAGTTCTTTTAACTTTATTCTATTTTGAGTATTTTTAAAGTATTTAATAATCGCATTAGTAGTTTTTAAATTGAATATCTTTTTTATTATTTCAATTAATTCATCATCACTTAAAGATGTAGTCATTTCAAAGTCTGCTAAATTCATTGTTTCGTTTATATCTTCTTCTTTATTGGTATAATGTATAAAATTTTCAATACTATTATCTAAATAATGCATTAAAACTTTTTTGTTAATAATATCTTCTTTTCCTAAATATTCATGATAACTACTCCATTTGTAATTACATGTTTTACCTATTCCTGCTTTTTCGGGATTTCTATGGACATATCTACAGACATCTAAAAAATATTTTTGATTTTCAATATTTTTACTAAAAAATCTATTTTGAATAAAATTACCTTTTCTATCATATTTCCTATTAAAATATCTTGAATACCTTATAATTAAGCTTTGCATGGCTTTTGATAAATTATCATTATCAACCTTAATAACCATATGAACATGGTTTGTCATTAAGCAATAAGCATATACTTTATATTTGAATTTATGTTTCGAATATTGGATTTTTTCCAAGAAAACAACTCTATCTTCATTGTCATAAAAAAAATCGGTATCATCAAGACCTTTAATTACTATATGATATGTTTTTGATCTACTAAAACTTCTATGAACTCTGGGCAATTATGTTCCTCCTTTATTATTTGTTTCCTCCATGCCCCTAACGTAAAGGATTATATCATAATAAAACCATAATGTCTATACATAAACATAATAATTTACCCAAATTCTCTGCTACCTGTGGCAAAAATAGCCAAAAATCTCCGGTACCCGTGACAACAGCATGACTTGACTTTATTCATTTTTTACTGTATTATATATAATGTATTATTGTATATTATTAAAGAAATGAGGAAAAATTTATGTTATGTTCAATGTGTCATAAATATGAAGCCTCTATTTTCTCTAGTAAAATTTTGCCAGATGGTAAAAGAGAAATGGAAGGTTTATGTATAAATTGTGCTAAAAAACAAGGTATTAACACTGACGAAATTTTAAAAGCACAAAGTCAAACTATTTTTAATCAAAATGCAAATGATGTTAATAAACAATTAGAAGGCTTATTTCAAAATCTTTCTGAAAATTTAGGAAATATCGATGGTATTCAATTTGGTGCTATTCCTTCTTCTCAATTTGATGAAGATAGCGATTCAGATGAACCACAAGAACCTAAAGTTTTTGCAGGTGCTATTCCACTTGGTTCTATTTTTGGAAATCTTTTTGGTAGTCAAAACCAACCACAAGATGCAAATGGTACAGTTAAGAAAAAAGTTAAATCTGAAAAAAAGAAGAATGCTACTAAGAAAAAGAAATTTTTAGATACTTATGGAATTAATCTTACTTCTAAAGCAGAAAATAACGAATTAGATGCTGTAATCGGCAGAGATAAAGAGCTTCAGCGAGTTATACAGATTTTAAATAGACGATCTAAAAATAATCCTTGTTTAATTGGTGAACCTGGTGTTGGTAAAACTGCTATTGCTAATTCTTTAGCAATTAAAATAGCATCAAAAAATGTACCTGCAAAACTTTTAAATAAAGAAGTTTATCTTTTAGATATGACTTCAATAATAGCTGGAACTCAATTTAGAGGCCAATTTGAAGCTAGAATGAAAGGCCTTATCGAAGAATGTAAACATTATGGAAATATTATTTTAGTAATTGATGAAATTCATTCTATTATTGGAGCAGGTGCTGGTTCTGATGCAGATAGCTCTATGAATGCTGCAAATATTTTAAAACCAGCATTAGCTAATGGTGAGGTTCAGATTATTGGTACTACTACTATTAAAGAGTATCGTAAATATATTGAAAAAGATACTGCTTTAGAACGTAGATTCCAACAAGTTCTTGTTGAAGAACCTTCTATTACAGATTCTATTGGTATTTTAGATGGTATTAAAAAATATTATGAAGATTACCATAAAGTAAAAATTTCTACAGATGTTATTAAGCAAACTGTTATAATGTCTGAAAAATACATCCATGACAGATTTTTACCAGACAAAGCAATTGATATTTTAGATGAGGCTTGTTCTAGAATAAATCTTGAAAATAAAGATTTATATAAATTAGAATTATTAAGACAGCAATTAAAAAATGTTCAAGAACAAAAAGATGAAGCTGTTACTACTGATTCTACAGAAGATTATCAAAAAGCCGCAACTTTAAAAACCGAAGAATGTAGACTAATGGAAGAAATTGATAAAATTAATTCTACTATGGAAATCAAAAATTTGACTTTACAAGATGTAGCTGGTGTAATTGAAAGCTGGACAAAAATTCCTCTAAGTAAGATTACAGAGGAAGAAACCCAAAAACTTTTAAATTTAGAAACAAATCTTCATAAAAAAATTATAGGTCAAAACGAAGCAGTTGAGGCAGTATCAAGAGCTATTCGTAGAAATAGAGCAGGTTTAAAATCTACTAAACGCCCACCTTCTTTTATATTTGTAGGGCCTACAGGTGTTGGTAAAACTGCATTAGCAAAGGCTTTAGCTTATGAAATGTTTGGTAACGAAGATTCTATTATAAGAATAGATATGTCTGAATATATGGAAAGTAATTCTACAGCAAAACTAATTGGTGCACCTCCAGGATATGTTGGCTATGATGATGCAGGTCAATTAACAGATAAAGTAAAACGTCATCCCTACTCTATTATTCTTTTAGATGAAATTGAAAAAGCACACCCAGATGTGTTTAACATTTTATTGCAAGTTCTAGATGATGGTAGACTTACAGATTCACAAGGAAATACCGTTAGTTTTGAAAATACTATTATTATAATGACATCTAATGCTGGATCAAACTTAAATAATAATTCAATTGGTTTCGGAAATGCCACTGTTGATAAAGCAAAAATTGAGGAAAGATTAAAAGATGTATTTAGACCAGAATTTTTAAATAGAGTTGATGAAATTGTTACATTTAATAGTTTAACTAAAGAACAATTAATTCAAATTGTTGATTTAATGCTTAAAGATACTAATTCTGCTTTAGCAAATAAAGATATTAAATTAAACATATCAAATGAAGCAAAAGAATACATATTAGAAAAAGGAACTAATTTAAAATATGGAGCAAGACCACTTCGTAGAGCTATACAAAGGTACGTAGAGGACGAAATTTCAGAAAGAATCTTAAAAGGTGAAATTTCAAATGGTCAAGAAATAAAAATTGATAAAATAAATGATTCATTAGTTTTTAATAATTAATCTTGATACCAAAGATAATAATCAAAGGAGCATTATTTTGTAATGCTCCCCATAAAATAGAATAACATTCTCTACATCTCCAAATAATTTTAATAATAGAGAGGACAAGAATATGTTGAAATTTGAAAAAAGATTAATACCAAATTATCTTACTATAATTAGATTAATACTTGTACCAATAATTTTTGCATTAATTCTATATGAACATTATACAATCGCAATAATTGTCTATATTATAGCTAATTTAACAGATGTTTTAGATGGTTATATTGCAAGAAAATTTAATTTAATTTCTGACTTTGGAAAACTTATGGATCCATTAGCTGATAAAATAACTCAAGTTGGAACAATTTTAGCATTAATATTAAAAAGAATTATTCCTTTTTGGATTTTAATTATTATTTCTCTTAAAGAAATTACTATGATAGTAGTCGCTTCTGTTCTATTTAAGAAAAAAATTGTAACTGTACATAGTAAGTGGTATGGCAAAGCTGCAACAGTTCTTCTTTTTATTGCAATTGTCTTTACCCTACTTTCTGAAAGAATCGCTGTTCTTTCAAGTGTAACTATTTACTTATATTATTTATCTATTGCAATGACTTTGTTTGCTGGTGTTATGTATGTGAAGAATATTGTGTGTAAAGAATTTTAAAAGGAAGGAGTTTTATAATGAATAAAGATATAATATTAATATTTGGCGGTGATGGAAAAATAGCTCAAGCGATTGTAAAAAAATATTTAGATCTAAATTGCATTGTTATTGCTGTAGATAAAAAAGAGCAAAACATAAATAAAGATTTTAATAAAAATGAGGATTACCATTATTATTCTGTAGATATTACTAATGTTGATGAGTTGAAGGAATTATATAATGAATTATATTATAAATTTGGATATGTAGATCATATTATTAGTGCTGCAGCTAAAGTCTTTTCATCTGATAATAATGGAATTTATGATTTAAATTTTGAAGATATTGATTTTTCAGTAAAATTGAATCTTATTTCTCACATTTATATATTAAATATATTTTTGCCTTTATTAAAAAATTCAAATTCACAAAATAAGTCTATCACTTTTATTTCATCAATTAATGCTCTAGCTGCTTTAGGTTTGCCTGTATATAGTGCATGTAAGAGCGGTATATTTGGATTGGTAAATTCAAATGTCAAATTCTTAGGAAAAGACAACATACGAATAAACAGTATTGTTCCTGGAACTGTTGTTACTCATGAAGATATCCATAAAAAGACAGATATTAGATTTATAGGGGAAAATTTTCGTTCCTTACAAAATATGATTGCCTTGAAAAATTTTACTTTTTCTGAAGATATTGCTGATAGTTTATACTCCATTACTCATATTACCAAAGCAATAACAGGACAACATATAATTGTAGACGCAGGACAATTAAGTTAATCAAATAAATATATTAAAAAAATAAGATTTTATGGACATTAAAATGCTATAAAATCTTATTTTTTATTTAAAACATATACAAGTTGGTGTTTCTGTATGATACTTGTTTTTAAAAGTTAAAGTTCCATTATCTATTGCAAAAATGGATATATTGTCTGATAATTGATTTGCACAAACTAAATTTTTTTCATCTTTAGATAGTTCTATATCTCTTGGACATTTCCCCTCACAAGAAACATTTTGTATCAGATTTAAACCATTTTTTATGTTAAACACAGAAATACTATTGTGTCCTCTAATAGATACGTAAATATATTCTTTTTTATTATCTATCTTTATTGCACAACCTGAATAATTTGATTTTATTTGTATATCTTTTGGTAATATGCTTTTTTTTTCACAAATATTAAGCTCATTTTTTTTATTATGTCCTATTTTGTATATTTCACATGATTTTTCAGTAATTGCAAATAAATTATCATAACGATCTAGAATAAGATGTCTAGGTTGTTCATTATTAAAAAAATAAAAACATGATATTTCATTTAAATCAAAATAAATATTATCATAAATAATATTATATTCAATTATTTTATTCAATCCCAAATCAACTACATATAATTTTTTAAAATCGTTAGAAAACTGTATTTGATGTATCTTAGAGTTAATTCCGTAGTGTTTTATATATATTTTTTCTCCTATACTTCCATCTTCATTTATTTTAAATGCAGAAAAAGATCCTCCTGTATAATTTGCAACAAATAATATGTTAAAAAATTTATTGTAAGTGATATAACAAGGGTCATTTCCGTAAGATATTCTTTGATTTAGAAACTCTAATTCATTATTGGTTATTTTATACGACAATATATATCCAGAATTAACAACACTATCTTGAATTTCTGCAACTGAATATAGAATTTCATCATTTACACATAAATATGAAGGATTACACTTTTGAATTTTTGATTTATATATGTCATCAATACCCATATGGTTATTAATTGTTAATACATCTATTTCTTTATTTGAATAACTTCCAATGTATACTGTTTGCATAAAACAAATTCCTTTTTTAATTTTCTGGATATAATTGTATCAATTTTTCATTATCTTTCAGATATCTTTCTCTATCTGTAAGCAAATAATAGTAATGCATTTTTTTTATATTAGTACTATTATTAATTATAAAATTTTCATATTTATTAAATATGTTTACAAATGTATCATAACATTTTACAATTCTATCATCATTAAATAATTCATTCATCCTATTAAATGCTATATCGTTATATGTATTTAATATAGAATTTGCAATTGCATAATCACAGTAACTCTCAAATTTTGAATCAATTTTTCTTATTTCATTACAAATTTCTTCAACAGCATCCAAATAAGCGAATTCGGATTCTTTTGTTTTCTTATGTATAATACTGTCATTCCTCTGTCTATAATAATATAGTGGTATATCAACCAAAGATATACATGATGATTGAAGAAATATTTTAGGCATGGTTAGTATATCTTCAAATAGTTTTCCCTTAGGATATTCTATGGTTTCAAAGATAGACTTTTTATATAACTTATTCCACGCATAATTTCTTATTTCTTTATCCAATAGACTTGCTTTTATTGCTTCATCTCTAGAAAAAATCTTATTCTTGTGTGTAGCATCAGTGAATTTGATTCCATCTTTTAATGCATAGAATGAACATATACTTACATCTGAATTATTTTCTTTTGCATTATTATATAATATTTTTATCATGTCTTTATCTAAGAAATCATCACTATCTGTAAATTGAATATATTTCCCATTAGCATGTTTTATTCCATAATTTCTTGCGTCGGATAAACCTCCATTTAATTTATGAAAAACTTTAATTCTATTATCTTTTTTCAAATATTCATCGCATATTTTTCCTGAACTATCTGTTGAACCATCATCTACTAAAATTATTTCTAATTTTACATATGTTTGATTTAGTATACTGTCAATACATTCTTTTAAGTATTTTTCTACATTATATACTGGAACAACTATAGAAATTATTTCATCATTCATTTTTATTTATTTCCTCTCATATACTATTAATGTTCTCTCACTACCATATTCAGCTATTCTATCAGGCATTTCAATTGTTTTTTTTGATTCATCTTTATTCTCAAAGTATGACATACACCCATCTGAATATGCACATATATATTTAGTATTTTTTAAGTCTACTTTATATGTTTTTACAAATTCCATTGCTAAATCTTCGCCAGTTAAAGCCCCATATCCTACTTTTTTACCCTTATAAGAAATTATCGGATTATTCCTTAGACCTGCTCTTATTAAGACTCTACTTCTTGGATCTTGCCATGAGTATAATCCTTTTTTTAAAAATTCTTCTTCATAGTCTTCCATATAAAAATGATCATTTTCAGTGGTAAATAATTCATTGTAATTTTTGTCAAAGGTTTTAATATAACAATCTCCTATACTAAAACAATACAAAAAGTCATCTTTTATGATTCCTCCTACAGCAACTGAACAGTATAAATCTTCCCCTATATAATCAATATTTCTATTTTGGTTAATTTTCCACACATCTTTATTAGCTTTTTTTATTGATTCTTTAATAATAGTTTCATCTATATTTGTCTCATTTTCCTTTATATATTTAACAAAATTATTTGCAATAATTTTTGATGACATTAATGCCCCACTTGGATTTGGATAATGTTCAGCAATATATCTTGCCTCTTCTTCTGTATTTGGATAAGGTCTAATCTCTCCTCCTATTAAATCTCTTGTTACTCCATCTCCAATACAAAAAATATTATTATCTATGCAAAAGAAATCTTCTTCAGGAAACTCGATTCCATATTTTGTGTATATTTGATTTTGATATCTTCTACTATATAACAATCGTAACATTATATTTCCTCTTTCTTTATATCTATTTACCTATAAATTCTTTATCAAATTTTTCCATTTTCAAATAATCTTCTTTGGTTGGAAAGGACATTCTTTTTCTTTTATCTATGCTAATATTTTTTCTGTATTCTTTTACTATATTCATCTCTTTTAAAGCATTGATAAAATCATGTCTTTTGACATATATCATTATATTTTGCAGAGATTCATGTATTATATTTACTTTTAATTCTTCTCCTAATGTAAAATACCATGAAAAATCTGATAAACATTTTAATTTTTCACTATCTTTAATCTTTTCTGAATCAATCATTTGACAAAGTATATATGCATTTATCTTTGCATATACATATCTATAGAAAAATAAACCTCTATTTTCTTTCATTGCCTCATATGTTGCTTTGTATGAACTATTAATTCCTTTAAAATATTTAATTGAGCAATCTTTGGATAATGAATTTGGTGAATTTCTATATAGATATATCGTTTTGGATGTGTAAAATCCTTTTTTAGCCTTTATAAAACACATAAGAGTAAAATATGAATCTTCAGCAGGAGCTGGCACTTTAAATGTTATTTTATATTTCTTTAAGAATTCTGTTCTATATATTTTGTTCCAAGCTGTTGAATTCATTACAAAAAAAGATTTTTGGTGATCATTTAAATCCAATTCCATTTCTTCATAGATATCTGGATCAAAAGCAACATTATTCCATCTTTTTCCATCTTCATCCATCATTTGATAGTTTCCTATAACATAGTCAGATTTCGTTTTTTCTATAAGATTATACATATATTCGCAAGAATCTGGTTCATATAAGTCATCTGCATCAATAAACATTATATATTTTCCAGATGCTATTTCTAGTCCCGCGTTTCTTGCATCTGCTAAACCGCCATTCTCCTTATTTATTAGAATAATTCTTTTATCTAAATCAACGTATTTTTCACAAATCTGCTTTGAACCATCTGTTGAACCATCATTTACAAGAATAATTTCAATATTTTTTAATGTTTGTACAACTATTGATTTTATTGTTTTTTCAATATATTTTTCTGCATTATAAATTGGTACAATAATAGAGATATATGCCATTTTATTAATTCCCCTTTATTATTTCTATTATTTCTATTATTTCTATTCCTTCTCTCCCTTTTCTCTCACAATAATCCTAACCGGTGTACCTTCTAAACCAAATTCTTTTCTAATTTGGTTTACTAAATATCTTTCATAAGAGAAGTGAAATAATTCTTTTTTATTAACAAATATAACAAATGTTGGAGGTTTAATTGAAGCCTGTGTTCCATACAATATTTTTAATCTTTTACCTTTGTCTGATGGAGGTTGTACAATTGAAATAGCCTCATTTATAACCTCATTTAATTGACTAGTTGTTACTCTTTTTGAGTTTTGTTCATTTACATTGTTTATTAAATCGAAGAGTTTTTCTACTCTTTGTCCTGTTTTTGCAGATATGAATATAATTGGCGCATATGATAAATATGAAAGTTTATTATATATTTCGGTTTTATATTTTTCCATTGTTCCAGTTGTCTTTTCATATTCATCCCATTTATTTACAACAATTATTATTCCTTTTCCTGCTTCATGTGCTTCTCCAGCAATTTTTGCATCTTGTTCTGTAACACCTTCATTACTATCTATAAGAAGTAAACACACATCTGCTCTTTCTATTGCAAGAATTGATCTCATTACACTATATTTTTCTATTTTTTCTGTTACTTTGCTCTTTCTTCTGATTCCAGCTGTATCTATAAAAACATATTTACCGTGTTCATTTTCAAATTCAGAATCAATGCTATCTCTTGTTGTTCCAGCAATATTACTTACTATGTTTCTATTTTCTCCTAAAATTTTATTTATTAATGATGATTTTCCAACATTTGGCTTTCCTATAACCGCGACTTTTATTTTTTCTTCATCATTATCCTCTATTTCTTTATTTGGGAAATTTTCAAAAATTTTGTCTAAGACATCTCCAATTCCTCTAGCATTAACGCTCGATACAGGCATTGGGTCCCCTATTCCCAATTTATAAAATTCGTATATATCATTTTTAAATTTTTGAAAATCATCTACCTTATTGCAAACAAGTACAATTGGCTTTTTTGATTTTTTTAACATAACAGCAATTTCTTCATCTGCTGCTGTAACACCCTGTTTTACATCTGTTAGAAATACTATTACATCCGCTATATCTATTGCAATATTTGCTTGAAGTCTCATTTGTGAAAGAATAATATCATTTGATTCTGGCTCTATTCCTCCAGTATCTATTAAGTTGAAATTTACTCCTCTCCAATTTGACTCCCCTTGAATTCTATCTCTTGTAACTCCTGGTGTGTCTTCAACAATAGAAATTCGTTGACCTACTATATAATTAAAAAATGTTGATTTTCCCACATTTGGTTTGCCGTATTATTGCAACTATTGGTTTAGACATTTGTTTTCCTTTCTTAAGCTATGCTTTATTTATAATCATCTAAACAATTATACACTATTTTATCAAAAATTTCAAGTAAACCTTGACTTTTGCTTTTATTCCAAATATAATGACATTATAATATAAAAAATATAGGAGGTAAAAAATGTCAAAAAATGATTTAGCTTTACTTGTACTTGATAGTTCAAAAGAATTTGGAGAAATGGTAGAAAAAAAATTACTAAAAATACGTGGAGAAAAAGATAAACATTATATTGCAAAATTAACTGCTTCAAGATTTACAAATGGTGAAGGAAAAGTTATTATTAATGACTCTGTTAGAAATAAAGATATTTATATATTCTGTGATGTTGGAAATTATAGTGTTACCTACAAATGTCATGGTAAAGACCATGAAATGATGCCTGATGAACATTTTCAAGATATAAAAAGAGTTATTTCTGCAACATGTGGACATGCTTCAAAAATAACTGTGGTTATGCCTCTTTTATATCAAGGAAGACAACATAGAAGAAAAGGAAGAGAATCTTTAGATTGTGCTGTTGCACTTCAAGAATTGGAAAGATTAGGTGTAAATAGTATAATGACTTTTGACGCACATGACCCTAATGTTATAAATGCTACTCCTAGCTTGTCTTTTGACAATTTTTACCCATCAAATGCCATAATTGAAGAAATGGCTAAAAATGACCCAACAATATTTGAAAATTCTATTGTAATTAGCCCAGATTTTGGTGCAATGGAAAGAGCTCGTTTTTATGCAGAAATAATTGGTTGTGATGTTGGTGTATTTTATAAAAGACGTGACTTAAGTAAAGTTGTAAATGGAAAAAATCCTATTGTTGCTCATACTTATATGGGAAGTGATGTTAAAGGCAAAAATGTTTTAATAGTAGATGATATGATTGCTTCTGGTGGATCTGTTATAGATCTTACAAAAAAACTTAGAGAAATGAATGCAAATAAAATATCTGTTGCTGTTACTTTTGCATTATTTACAGAAGGATTTGAAATGTTCCAAAAAGCTCATGATGAAGGTTCTTTAGATTATATTTACACAACTAATGTTTCTTATATTCCCAAAGAAATTACATCACTAGACTGGGTATATGCTGTAGACATGTCAGAATTAACAGCTAAAATAATTGATTCAATGGATAAAAGAGAGCCTCTAACAAAATATTTTGATAGGGCTAAAGAAACTTTTAATGCAGTACAAAAATCGATAAATAATTAAGAAAGAAAGACGGAAAAAAAGGGAAAGAAAAAAGGGACGGAGAAAAAAGGGGACGGAGAAATTTTTTCAACTTGCTTAAAAAATTTCTCCGTCTCATTTCTTCTTTTTTTCCAAAGTTGTCAAAAAGGTCCGTCCCCATTGACAACTTAATCGTTTTTATCCTCGTCTTCCATATTTTTTCCAAATCTCTTAACTTTATTTGTCGTTGTTCTTTCGAAATCCTCATCCATAATTTTAAAAGATTTAATATGTTTAAAATTTGGTAATTTTTCATTTACTTTTTTTATAGCATCATTTACTATTTTTGTAATATCCTCTTTTGTTGGTACTTTATTTCCTAAGTATTCTTTAATTGCTTCTATATTTGGAAAAACTTTTGCTTTAACTTGCACATCATCTTTTCCATTAGATGTTCCAATAATCAAAGACTCTTGTATCAAATCATTGTCATTTAAAATGTTTTCTATTTCTTCTGGATAAATGTTTTCACCATTTTTTGTTAAAATCATGTTTTTGCTTCTACCACTAATATACAAAAACTCTTCATCATCTATATACCCTAAATCACCTGTATGAAACCATCCATCTTTTAAAACCTTATTTGTTTCTTCAGGGTTTTCGTAGTATCCCAGCATAATATTAGGTCCTTTTGCAATTATTTCCCCTATTCCTTCTTCATTTGGATTGTCTATTTTATATTCTACATCTGGAATTGGCATACCACATGATTCTGCTTTATAACATGTATCATTATTTCCTGCAACAAGAGGAGAACATTCTGTTAAACCATATCCTTGTAAAACTTTAATTCCAAGACTAAAAAAGCTTTCTACAATTTCTGGTTTAATTGCTGCTGCACCAACTATAAATGTTTTTATTCTTCCACCCAAAGATTTTTTTATTTTTCTTTTTATTATTGGTTTTAAATAAAATGGAATATTTTGAATTATATTGTTTTCATCTTTAATATATTTTTTTGGTAAACTTGTTTTTAATGTTTTTAATATCTTTTTATACACATTTTCTAATAATAAAGGCACACATAAAATAAATGTAGGCTTATATTCTTGAATATTTTTGGTTATATATTTTAGTCCTTCTATATATGCAATATTTCCACCACCATAAATAACTAATAAAAATCCTAATGTACATTCATAAGTATGATGTAGTGGAAGAATTGAAAGTACTGATGTAGAATTATCTACTTTAACAATTTTAGCAACAGATATTATATTTGAGCATATATTTTTATGTGATAACATTACTCCTTTTGAATTTCCTGTAGTTCCTGATGTGAATAAAAGAATTTTCATTTCATTTGGATTTATTTTTTTATCTATAAAATCTCTGTTTCCATTTGAAACTAGCATTTTACCTTGATCTATTAAATATCTCAAATTATTGTATTTTAATGTATTTTGCATGTCTATTTTTACTAAATTTTCTGATATTTCTGTTTCATATTTTTCTATTCTTTCCAAATATTTTGTATCGGCAATTATTGCTTCTGCCTTTGAGGCATTTAAAAATTCTTTTATATTTTCATCTGATGATTCTTTGTCAATAGGAACAACTATTCCTACAACAACACAGGCTAAATATGAAATTGCCCATTCATAGCTGTTTTTACCAATTAAAGCAATTTTTTTATCTTCTAACCCCATATCAATTAATTTAGTCCCTAGAGCTTCTACATCTTTTCTAAAATCTATATATGTTTTATTTACTATTTTTCCTTCGTTATCTTTTAATCTAAAAGCAACTTTATTTTGATTTCTTAAAGTTGTTTTATAAAGCATGTCTTTTAAATCATTAATTTCATATGTATCAAAATAGTTTATTTTTCTTTGCACTTTAAAATCTCCTTTATATAGTTTACATTACTATATCACAAAATCATGCTCAAAGCAAGCAGAATTTTCAATTGAGGATTTAAAAAATATTATCTAGATTAAATGAATATTTATCTGTAATATGATTTAAAACAAATATTGTTTTTTCCAATTCTTCTATTGCTAAATTATAATCACCAGTTTTTATCAAGCTTTTACATGCTGTAAAATCTGTTTCAACTTTTTCTATTTCGTTATGCTCTAAATAATATGATAATTTATGATGTACTTCATCAATCCCTATTTGAATTTTTTCTAGTTGTTTGTTGGCCTCTTCATAAGATTTTTCAGTTAACTGATTTTTTAGATTATTTAAATCATATGTTAGAGTATTAACTGTATTTTTGGTAAAATTTTGAGTAATATAGTCTCCTATAAAAATTGCAAATATTATTATAATTATAAAAAAAAATTCTTTATACAATTTTATATCTCCTTCTCTTTCTCACATTTTATAATTATTTTCCAATCAATATCTTTTTTGCTTCGAATCAGATTGGGAAAGAATTAAATTTTAACACCGCTAAAATTGTAATTATTTTCTATTCGATATCTTTTTTTGGGAAAAGATTTGTCCTCTCCCATCTATAGTAACCAACAAAGCATCTTTTGGTTTATATCCAAATTTTAAAACTTCAGCTTCTAGCCATTCATAAGTTTTATTTAATATTTTTAAATTATCTGTCATTACTTTTCCATCTATAACCAAATCATATGACAAACCTTCATATTCAGGTGTAATTCCTATGTCTTCAGGAATTATACTTCTTTTATTCGGTTTTTCTATAACACTAATTTGTCCATTTGTTTCCAAAATAGCATATTCAACATCAAAAACATTTACTATATTTTTATCTCTTAATCTTTCTTGCAATTCATTAATTGTAAATCTTTCTTTTTTTAATGCTTGTTCGTCAATTTTTCCTCTATATATCAAAATACGGGGCTTCCCACAAATTATTTCTCTTGCTTTCATGCTTTTTAAATTTATTATTGAAATTAATAAATGCATAATTAATAACCCCAGTATTGGAACTATTCCATTTGAAATTGGGACTCCTGTATCCGTCATTGGAATAGAGGCTAAATCCGCTATCATAATTGCAATTGCAAGTTCAAATGGCTGAAGTTGACCAATTTCTCTTTTACCCATTAAACGCATAACAATTAATACAAGAATATATAAAACAATAGCTCTAAAAAAAATAATGAGCATAAACTAATCTCTCCTAAAATACAATTTGACATTTAAGTTTTAAATCAAGAAATTATATATAACCCCTGACCTAAAATATTTCTATTAAAATAAAATCAAAAAAATTTTTATTCAAAATCTTTATAACAATATTTTTCACAATTTTCATTATTTTATGCTTTTTGAATAAAAATTTTTATATTGTAAACAATATTAAATATATACGGAAAATTTTTTCCTAAGAATATAAGTTTTTATGAATTTAATAAAAGGAGGATAAATCTATGTCAGAAGCTCAAAGTAGGACAAATGAATCATCAGGTTCAAATACATTTTTACAAATTTTAGGAAGATTTATAGCTGCTGCAGTTGTCTTAGCAGTTACAGCATTTTTTACACCTGGATTTACAATAAACAATATTTGGACTTTAGCAATTGCCACTATTGTACTTACTGTAATGGATTACTTATTAACAAAATTTACTGGTTTGAATGCTAGTCCATTTGGTAAAGGTTTTGTAGGATTTGCTTTAGCTGCAATTACATTATATGTTACCCAATTCTTCGTAGCAGGTTATTCTATTTCTTGGATGGCTGCTATAATTGGTGCATTGATATATGGAGTTGTGGATTATTTTATTCCAGGGAATTAAAGGTGAAAAAAGTGAAAAAAGGGGACGGTGGCCTATTTGGTGACGGGGATTAAATAGGATTTTTTAATATATCTTATTTTGTGACAGAGATAAAACAAAAAATCCTATTTAATCCCCGTCACCAAATAGGCCACCGTCCCCTTTTTTCCTTTTTTCCTTTTTTTCTTCTTTTTTCTTTTTTCATATTCTTTTTTCAACAATTTCATTTTTGTTTTTGTAAATAGAATTTTTTTCAACATATCCACGAACAAATGACAATGGATAAATGCTTGTATTTCTTCCTATTATCGTACCTGGATTAAGTACAGAATTACAGCCTACATCCACATTATCTCCTATCATTGCTCCGAATTTTCTTAAATTAGTTTCTATTTTTTTACCGTCAAAAGATACCATTACTAACATTTTATCTGCTTTAAGATTAGCTGAAATTGACCCAGCCCCCATATGTGCTTTATATCCTAAAATAGAATCTCCAACATAATTATAATGAGGTACTTGTACATTGTTGAATAAAATGACATTTTTTAATTCTGTTGAATTTCCTACAACAGTATCTTTTCCAACAATAGCATTTCCTCTAACATATGCACAATGTCTTATAGTAGCACCTTCGTCTATAATGCATGGTGCGTTAATATAAGCTGTTTCTGCAACCTCCGCATTTTTGGCAATCCATACATTTGGCTTTACCTCTTCAAATTTTTCCTTGTCTAAAGTTTTTCCTAGTTGTACTATAAAGTCTTTAATTTTAGGTAATACCTCCCATGGATATTCACATCCTTTAAATATGTCTTTTGCAATTGTTTGTTCTAAATCAAATAAATTATCAATTCTTATTTTTTCCATTTTTTCCATTTTTTATCAACATTCCTTTCTCTATGAATTTTTATTTATTTCCAAATTTTACTACAAAACTTGTAAATCCATCTTTTGAATTTGCTTTTATTTCACCATTATACTTATCTACTATACCTTTTGCAATAGAAAGACCGTAGTCCATATCTCTTTTCATTTCTATTTCTTGATTTGTCTACTCTATAAAATCTTTCAAATATTTTCTCTTGTTCGTCCTCTGGAATTGGCTCCCCTTGATTTTTTACTTCAATTTTTATGTCATTTTTTTCTTTTTGTGTATTTATTATTATTTTTCCTTCATTTTTTGTGTGTTTTATTGCATTATCTAGTATTATAGAAATAACATGTTTTATATCTTCTTTTTCTCCATTAAAATATATGCCTTCTTCAATATTTGTTTCCAATTTTATTTCTTTTTCATATATCATACTTTCAAATACTGCAATTTCCATTTCAACTGCTTTTGATAAATCGAATTTTTGCATATTTACATTTTTTATATTTTCCATTTTAGAAAGTGTTAATAAATCATTTACTAATTTATTCATACTTTGAGTTTCGTTTTGTATATAAGTTATCCACTTATTTTCTCCAACTTTATCTTGAAGTACATCTGCATTTGCTTCTATTACAGCGAGTGGTGTTTTAAGTTCATGTGATGCATCTGATATAAATTGTTTTTGTTTTTCAAATGCTTCTTCAACAGGTTTTACTATTATTTTAGCTATTTTTTTTGCTATTATATAAACAATAACTATTCCCAATGCCCCTATTATAACTGTTGATACAAGCGTAATTTTTAATCTTTTAATGGCATTTTCATTTTCCATTAAAGTTATTTCTTTTCCACCATTTCCAAATAGTCTTGTTTTATATATATAATTTCCAATATATCCTTCTTCTAATTTTTTATTGCTTATTTTTATAGCATAATTTCTTATTTCATCAGTAACATCATCTGATTCTCTGATAACATTATTATTACTTATTTCTAATCTATATACTCCTTCAATATTTGTAAAAAAAGGATTATTGCCAGCTCTTGGCTCATTAAATTCATTTGGTGCTTCATCTTTTTTTTCTTCTTTTCCATCTATTCTATCTATAAACATTGTAGATGATGATATTGTATTTCTATAACTAAATCCTGCAAATATTATCATAATTCCTAATATAATTACTGTTAAAGAAAGCTGAATTATCCAAAAAATCTTTTTTTTCAATTTACTTATCATTTTTATTTTTTCCTTCCATTTTCTCCAATTTATACCCTATTCCTCTAACAGCTTTTATACCAACTTTTGATTCTATTAGCTTCAATTTTCTTCTTATAAATGTAATATAAACTTCTATATTATTATATTCAGCGTCACTGTCATATCCCCAAATTCTTTCTAATAAGCTTTCTCTAGATAATATTTGGTTTTTATTAAGTAATAATTGCTCCATAATTTCCAGTTCTTTTCCACTAAGTTGAATCTCATTTTCACAGCTCTTTAGTTTTGCATTTTTCAAATCTAAACTTATGTCTCCAAATTCAAGATAGTCTGTGTTTTCAATGTTATTTGTTCTTTTTAGTACTGCTTTTACTCTAGCCATAAGTTCTCTCATAGAAAATGGTTTTGTTATGTAATCATCTGCGCCATGCTCTAGTCCATTTAATTTATCTTCTATTTCTGATTTTGCAGTAAGCATTATTATAGGAGTTTTTATTTTTTCTTGTTTTAAGTATTTTAGTATTTCAAATCCATTCTTTTTTGGAAGCATAACATCAAGAAGAATTAAATCATAGCTTTCTGTTAGTGCTTCATCTTCTCCATCTTCTCCATTTGTTTTTATACATACATTAAATTTTTCGCTTTTTAGTTTTTCTGCTAATGCATCTGCTAAACTGTATTCATCTTCCATAATTAAAATGTTCATTAATTTTTCCATCCTTTGCCACATTATATCATGTATAAAATAAATTGTCTATTTTCCTATTCTTTATAAATATTTTTTATTAAACAGATATTTCATTTACAATAGCAAAGAATTCTATGCTATCTTTCTTCATTTTCTCCACTCATTTCTTTAAATTTTATTGATTTTTAGATATTTTTCAATAAATTTTCGCGATGGAGAATATAATTTTTCTGGTAAATTATCTAAATCAAACCATTGCCAATCATCTTCTTTGGTAGGTTCCATTACCTTTAATTCTCCTTTATGTGTTTTTGCGATAATTTGTAATGTTATATAATGTCTATCTGGCTGAATATCATCTGCTACATTAAATAATTCTAGGTCATCTACATCTAAATTTGTTTCTTCTTTTACTTCACGTTTAGCACCTTCCCAAAATGTTTCATCATATTCTTGCTTTCCGCCAGGTACAGTCCAACAGTCAACTTCATATATTCCACCGGTATCTTTTTTGTTCTTAGATCGGTGTCCTAATAATATCTTGTTATCTTCTAAAATCATTACTCCAATTCCTACTCTAATATATTTATCCATTTTTCACACCACCTTAAAAATACTTGGTATTCTTTCTACCATATTTGTTCTTAAAAAGTAATTTAATGTATCAAAAGATTTTATTTAATTAAATTAATATTTCCATTTATGATAATTGGAGAAAATCCTGATATCTCATCATATAGCATTCCTTTAGGAATATTATTATATAAATATATTTTTTTACCTTTCATAAATGCTTCATATATTTCTATAAAAGTAGCTCCTCCAATATAATTTTTCTTACCATTTTTATCAAAATTTAAGGTTAAAACTGCATCCATAGTTGCTATTCTTTCCTCGCTCATTTTAAACATTCTTGCTTTAAATTCACTATGAGCTTTTTCCCCTAAATCCCAACTTTTCTTTTCTGCATCAGGTTCATAATATGAGTTTGGTAGTTCTACCACATGCCCGTTTTGCTCCAATTTTTCTTTTATTGGTGCTATATCCTTATAAAAAGCTTTGCTACATATAATTAGTATTTTCATTTAATTCATTTCCTTTCATACTTATTTATAGCTCATTATATCATACCTTATTTAATTTGTCTTAATTTCTAGTTGGCTATTTAAAAAATTTCAAATCTTTTCTCTATTAGAACAGTTGATTAATAGCATATTTATTTTCTCCCTTCATTATTTATAAAACAAATTATTTTGTAACCTTCCATTATATTCACTATTTAAAAACAATTCTTTCTATAAAATTTCTCATAATTCTATATGTTCTTTCGGTGACAATTTTTGTATTTTTTTCCACTTCCACATAAAGACCTTATTTTTCAAAGGAAATTTTACTAGCTGTTTTTATACTCTCTGCATTTTTCCTCTAAGAGTTTAAAATCACAACATCTTTTAGAAATCTTAGAATTAGGTCTATTTATCTTTTCATTATATAATTCAACTGCATTAGATTTTATTTTGTCAATTTTATCATTTATTAATCCTAATTCAAAACTTAAAAACGATATGTATAAGTGTTTTTCTTTATCATCCTTAAATTTTCTATATTCATCTATTTCTTTATATTTTAAAACTCTCACATTTTCATTATCTATAGGAATCATATTATTTAAGTTCAATACGCCCAATATTCTATCATTTTCCATAATTTTTATAAAATCCATATCTTCATTCATTTGGTAATGTTTTTCTTTTACAGATGAAATTGGAACATAATAATTTATTTCATTTATTGTTATCAATATTCCTATATATGGTTTAAGTCTTTCGGTATAATTTATATTTTCTACTTTGTCATCAAACTTTTTTAAATAACTAACATATTCTTTGTCTACAACATACCATTTCAATTTATTATCCATCGTTTATTTCTCCATTAAAAAAATTTAGATGGTAAAGTTTCCTATACCATCTACTTTTACTTTCCATTTTTAGCTGGAATGGTAAAACCACTTTATATGCTCATTTTTAACTGGAATGATAAAACCACTTTATATGCCCATTTTTGACTGGAATGGTAAAACCGCTTTTAATTTAAAATTTACAGCTCCCACTTATTGGTAGGGTTCACCTGATTTTCTTGCTGTAAATAGATATTAAATATCTATTTCTATTATATTCATTATACCTTATTTTTATGCTATTTGTCAATCATTTTTTCGTATTTTTTTACTTTTTCTGATATTACTAAAATGACAACTAATCATCTTTTATCTACCTTATTATATATCATATTTTCTTAATTTAATTATATATTTTTCTATACTCTTATCATTTATATCTTCTGGAAGTATATTACAATAATCCATAACTTGCTTTTCTATTCCTAAAGCACAATCTATTAGATGATTTGCTTTTTCCTCATTTGACCATACTGATAAGGGGTTATCTTTGTATCTCACTTTAGCATCTTCTAATCTAGTCTTTAAATCAACTACACCATCTGGAGCAACTCTCTGATCACAATAAGCACATATTTTTATTTCATAAGAATCTGAATTTAAAGTTTGCTCATTTTTTCTAGATCTTTTCCCATCTAAAATTGTTAATTCTTTATCAGATAATCCTTCGATTTTTCCAATTTCTAAATTAATTTCATGGTCATTTGTACCATATTTATCAAAGTAACTTTTTCTAATGGCAATAAATTCCTTATCATCAGAAAAATCTTCTGGTATTTTAACCATATTCCCCATATCATGTAATAAACAAACTCTTATAATAGCATTTTTATCTAATTCATCACCTATCCAATTATCTATAATTAAATGACTACATGATGCAACTCTTAACATATGCATTTGTAAGTTTTCTGGTAAATGATACTTATTATAAATATTTATAATATTCATGGAATCACCCCAGTCATATTTTTTTATAATAAAATTTCAAATTTTTCATTTCAACCCCACCATAGTACTTTAGAATTCTTTGCATTCTTTCATTACCTTCACCTGTTGCACAAGCTAAAATCTTCATATTTTTATTTTCTTCACGTAGCTTTGAAATTAGTTTAAAGAAAATACCTTGCTTTCTATACTCTGGTTTAATATACATTTGTGAAACCCATAGTACTTCTCCATCACTAGCCCAATAAAAATATGAGTACAAAATCATTCCAACTGGTATATTATCTACTTCTGCTACTAAGCATTGAAATTTTGGGTTTTCACAAAAATAGTCTTTATCAATATTTAGTTGTAATCCATTTGTTTCGTCCATATCATTAACTTGATCTATTGCTTTATTGGCAAATATTAAAAATTTCTTATGTCTTTTGTTTGCGTGTAATATGCATATATTACTCATATATTTTTTCCCCCTCTAACTAATTTTTTTGATTTGCTCTTTTCCATTTCATATTCTTCTTTACTCAAAAATTTTATGCATTCTTGTAGAAAATCACATAACTTTTCAATTTCGTTCATTTGAGGTAAACTTAGCTCCACTCGGCTTTGCTAGTTATTTGTATCTAAATTTGTATCTAAAATTAATATACTGTATTATGACTAAATAAATATTTTTTTATTTATCATTTCCATACAATATTCTGTGTATTATTATTCAAAATTGAAATTGTATTACTACACCATAATGCAACTAATCTATCTATTGATTCTTTTGTATAAAATGAATATGGTGCCGTAGCCATAACATTACCTTTATAATCATTTAATGTCTTATCATCATATATTTCAAAGGCATAACTGATTTCATTTTTTTCTGCTCTTTCCAATACTAATTCATGATTATATATTTCAATAGGATTTATAATAATGTTTATTAAGCTATTCCCTTCCATCATTTTTATTCTATCATCTGTAATAATTTTACGAGTTTCATCGTTTGTAGCAAATGTAGGAATAATATAATCTGCATTCTTAAAAATTTCATCTATCTCAACTTTTTTATAATTGTTTTCTTTTTTGCTTTTACTCCAATAAATAACATTCATTCCTAAATTATCACAAAGCGCTGCAACTCTTGTTCCAATAGTTCCTAATCCAATAATTCCAACTGTTTTTCCTTTAATTTCAGTATTTAACATTTCGTGATTATATTCCATTTTATAATTTGTCTTTATCTGAATTGGCAATTTCTTTGCTAAGCACATTAATAGAAATACTGCATATTCAGCAACAGAATCTGTAGAATACTTTGGTGTATGTGTAACTATTATTCCATTATCTTTACAATATTGCCAATCTATCCAATCAAATGCAGTAGTATTAATACATATTGCTTTTAAATTTGATATCTTACTTATATGTTCTTTTCTTAAATTCCATTTATACCATTCCGGATCTGCCATCAAAATTTTATCTTCATTATCTTTTAAATAATCTGCTTCTTCTAAATTAAAATAATTTTCTAAAAATATTAATTTTCCATATTTACTTAAATCTTTAATTTGATTTTCTGTAAAAAAATTCTTTTCGTATGTTATATAAATATTCATAACATTCACCTCAATTAATTATTTGTTATTAATTTTAAAAAATTATATCATTTATTTCTCTTTTTTTCAAGATTTTACCACTGCCTCGAGACAGTGGACACCTTTAATTTTTCTTCAGTATTTTCAACAATTTCAAAGTTTTCTTTCAATTCTAGATACAAATTAGATACAAAAAATTTCTGCAATTTGTATCTAAATTTGTATCTAATTTCATTTTTCAAAATTCTTGAGCATAGAAAAAAGCCCGAAAGCTCGGACTTTATTGATTTCTTCCATGACAATTTTTATATTTCTTACCACTTCCACATGGACATGGGTCATTTCTTCCAACTTTTGGTGTTTCACGTCTTATAGTTCTATCTACATCTGGATTTTCTATTGTAGATTGACCCCCATCAACACTATTTATTGAAGCTAAAGCTGCTTTTGTTATTTTTGCAGTTTCTGTTCTTCTTATTTCTTGTTGTTCTCTTAAATTCATAAGAAGTTTTACTACGTCAACCTTAATTGCTTCTATCATTTCGTCAAACATTTCTGTACCTGTCATTCTATATTGAACAACTGGATCTTTTTGACCCCATCCTTGAAGACCAATACCTTTTCTAAGTTCATCCATTGCGTCTATATGATCCATCCATTTTTGGTCAACAACCTTTAACATTACAACTCTTTCGATTTCACGAAGTTGTTCTGCTGGAATTTCTTTTTCTTTTTCGCTATATCTTTGATGTGCTTTTTCTTTTAATATTTCTATAATTCTATTTACGTCATTTGAATTATTTTTTAAATCTTCTTGCATATTAATTCCAAATGTATTGAAAATTTCAAGTGATAGAGCCTCTGTATTTAAATTTAAATTTCCTTTTTCATCTGGTTCATTAAATGTTTGAACTGTAGCTTCTGCAACCCAATCGATGTAATTTGATATAACATTATTTAAATCCATTCCATCTAAAACTTGTTTTCTTTGAGAATAGATTTCTTGTCTTTGTACATTCATAACATCATCATATTTTAATGTGTTTTTACGAATTGAGAAGTTTCTTCCTTCTACTTTCTTTTGAGCGCTTTCAACTGCTCTAGATATAACACCAACTTGAATTGGCATATTTTCATCAACATTTAAAGCTGAATATACTTTTGTTACTCTATCTCCACCAAATATTTTCATTAAATTGTCTTCTAGACTTATATAGAATTTAGAATCACCAGGATCTCCTTGACGTCCTGAACGTCCACGTAATTGGTTATCTATACGACGAGATTCATGACGTTCTGTTCCTATAATTTTTAAACCACCTGCATCTATAACTTTTTGTTTTTCATCTTTTATTTGTTCTTCATATTTGGCTTCTAGCTTTTTAAATTGTTCTCTTGCTCTTAAAATATCTTGGTCATCTGTTTCGTAGTATGTGTTAGATTCTTCAATTAAATTTGCAGGTACTTTTTCTTCTTTCATTTCTTGCTTTGCTAAGAATTCGCTATTTCCACCAAGCATAATATCTGTACCACGTCCTGCCATGTTAGTAGCAATTGTTACACTACCAAATTTACCTGCTTGTGCTATTATTTCTGCCTCTTGTTCATGGTATTTAGCATTTAAAACAGTATGTTTAATTCCTGCTTCTTTAAGCTTTTGGCTTAGTAATTCTGATTTTTCTACAGATACTGTACCAATTAATATTGGTTGACCTTTACTATGAGCTTCTTTTACAGCATTTACTATTGCATTAAATTTAGCTCTTTCATTTTTATAAATAACATCATGTTCATCTTTTCTTATTACAGGCTTATTTGTAGGAATTGCAATAACATCTAGGTTATATATTTCTTCAAATTCGCTTTCTTCTGTCATAGCAGTACCTGTCATTCCTGAAAGCTTTTCATACATTCTAAAGAAATTTTGGAAAGTAATTGTAGCTAAAGTTTTTGATTCATCTGCAATTTTTACTTTTTCTTTTGCTTCTAATGCTTGATGTAATCCATCATTATATCTTCTTCCATACATTATACGACCTGTAAATTCGTCTACTATTAGAACTTGTCCATCTTTTACGATATAGTCTATATCTTTTTTCATAACACCATGTGCATGTAGTGCTTTATTAACATGATGAACTAATGTTGAATTTTCTATATCATTAAAGTTTTCTAATCCAAATTCTCTTTCTGCTTTTTCTATACCTTTTTGTGTAAGTGATGCAGATTTTGCTTTTAAATCTACTATATAATCGTATTTTTCATTATCTTCTTGTTGGTCTAAATTTTTAACATCTTCTTCCACAATAACTTTTGCTTCTAATTTTCTTACAAAACTATCTGCTTTTTTGTATAAGTCTGATGATGAATTACTGCTTCCTGAAATAATTAGAGGCGTTCTTGCTTCATCTATTAAGATACTATCTATTTCGTCTACAATTGCATAATGTAATCCTCTTTGAACTAATTGATTATTGTAAATAACCATATTATCTCTTAAATAATCAAAACCAAACTCATTGTTTGTACCATAAGTTACATCTGAGTTATAAGCTTCTTGCTTTTGTTTTGGACTTTGTCCAGCTACAACAAGTCCTACAGAAAGTCCTAAAAATTTATATAATTTTCCCATCCATTCACTATCACGCTTAGCTAGGTAATCATTTACTGTAACAACATGAACACCTTTACCTTCTAGGGCATTTAAATATACTGGTAATGTTGCAACTAAAGTTTTTCCTTCACCAGTTTTCATTTCTGCAATTCTACCTTGATGAAGTATAATTCCACCTATTAATTGTACATCAAAATGTCTTAATCCTAAAGTTCTTTTTGATGCCTCTCTAACAACAGCAAATGCCTCTGGCAAAATATCATTTAAAGTTTTTCCGTTAGCTAATTGTTCCTTAAAATAAGGTGTTTTAGCTGTTAATTCTTTGTCTGAAAGTTTGCTCATTTCTTCTTCTAAAGAATTAATTTTATTTACAATTGGCATTACTTTTTTTACTTCTTTTTCACTATATGATTTAAATAATTTCATATTGGGTTTCATCCTTTCTCATAATTATACTTGTTTAATATAACACTAAAACAAAATTTTATCAAGTTTTTTTGTAATATTTATTAAAAAAATAACATAAGTTTTTAATAAAATAATAATTACTTGTTATTTATTATTAATAAAAAAAATTATATATAAACAATGAGATGCATAATGTAAGCTTCTCATTAATAAAAAAAGGAGTTATTATATGTTTCTTAATTTAAAAATAAATGGAAAAAAGTTTGTAAAATATCTATTTATCTTAATATTAATAATAATTTTATTAATATTTTTTTTAGGATTTTATAATATCTTTTTTAAAAAATATGAAAAAAATGAGGAAAACTCATTTACTTTAAGTGATACAATTAATACAGATAAAATATTTGAAATATCACCACATAATTATACTAATATTTTAAAAGCTGTTACAGATAATTTAGATAATTATATTGGATGTAAAGTTCATTTTACAGGATATGTTTATAGATTACTAGATTTTAGTCCAACACAATTTGTTCTTGCTCGTGATATGATTGTAAATCAAAACCCATTGCAGAGCCTAGTCGTTGGTTTTTTATGTGAATATAAAAAAGCTGATGATTTTAAAGATGGTGAGTGGGTTGATGTAACAGGTACTATTCAAAAAAGTGATTATTATGGAGAAATTGCAATAATTGAAGTTACTAATATTTTCAAATGTCAAGAGCCTGAAAATAAGTATGTTTCTTTGCCAGATGATACATATGTTCCAACAAGTTTTCTATTATAGGAATTATTCTTAATTTATGTATTATTGAATTTAGGGAATTAAATTAATTAATATTTGAGATAGAAAATTGGAAATAAAATATGAGAGATAAGATTTTAAAATATGAAGATTCTACTTCTTTCTTATTAATTCTCATCTCTCAATTCTGGTTATACCACTTGTGATATTTTTTTGTTATTTCTTTTATTAACTCCAGCTAGCATTTTGCTATGGATTCTATCTGCAGATTCAAAAGCCATTCTAAATTCTTCGGAAATTTCGATTGCTTGTTCTGCAAATTTTGCATCAATTTTTTTATCTTGTTCAGCAAATTTTGCATCAATTCTTTTATCCTGCTCTGCAAATTTTGCATCAATTTTTTTGTCTAATCTTTCTTCCATTGCTTTTAGATCATCTTTTGTTGCAAAATCCTTTAGATCGTCTTTTGTTGCAAAATTCTTTAAATCATCTTTTGTTGCAAAATGCTTTAGATCATCTTTTTTTACGCAACTCTTTAATTCTTCATTAATTTTAAACAATTGCTCAAAAATTAGTTCTTCCATCTTTTCTGTCATAATAATCTCACCTCACTTTCCTAAAGAATATAGAAAAAAAAATAATGATTTAACTATTTTCAAAAGATTCAAAATTAAAACTATTGAATGAAAATAATATTAAATAAATCTGAGGTGATTATACAATTATTTTTTATAAAAGTCAAGCATAGATTTTACAATTCCATTGTCTAAAAAATTTGAAAATATATTTTTCAAAATTATTAAAATAATAGGACCTACAAACATTCCGTATTACACCTAAAAACTTAAAACCTGTATACATTGAAATAATTGTAAATATTGGATGAATTCCTATATTTCCGACTTACAATTTTAGGTTCTAAAAATTGCCTTACTAAGCTCATTATAATCCATAAAACTATAATAGCTATGCCTAATCTTATATCTCCACTTAGACTTGATAAAATTCCCCATGGAATCATTATTGTTCCTGTTCCTAAAATAGGCAAAGCATCAACAAATCCCACTAATATTGCCATAATCAAAGGAAAACCTACATTTAATCCTATAAAATGAAGAACATATAAACCAATTAAGCATATAACAAAAGATATAAAAATCAAGGTAAACTGAGCTTTTAAATATCCTCCTAATACTTTTACAATTTCTCTAATATGTTGTGTTAAATGCTTCATCCATTTTTCTGGTAAATGATGTTCTAATTCATCTAGCATATATATTTTATCTGTACAGAAAAAATACAAAGCCAAAACCGAAACACCAACATATATTGCTATTACAGGGATTTTTGTAAATCCAGCTAATGTTTTAGTTAAAAAATGTTGTAAATATTCAGAGAATTTTTCTAATAAATTAAAAGCATTATCTTTAAGCAAGTTCATCAAATTTTCTGGTAAGTTTATTTTTCCTTCATTAAATTTTGATAAAATATTTTGTACAAGATTATTTGCTTGTTCATAATAATAATTAAAATTTGATAATAAATTAGATGCTTCAGATATTACAGTTACAATTAACCATATTAAAATACCTATAATAATTCCAAAAGTTATTGTAAATACAATAATTGAACTTGTTCTTCTAGTTAATTTAAACTTCTTCATTAATTTTTTTATTAATGGCTCTATTAGTAAAGAAATCAAAAAAGCTATCAAAAAAGGCATGTAAAAAAATGCCAATTTTATTGATACCCAAGCAGATATTATTAAAAATAAAACTATTATGACTTTTTTAAAAATACTTGTCCAATATGTAAGTTCTTTTGACATATGCTCACACCTTTCTAATTAGTTTATATTATCTATTTTAACCATTTTGATATATTTATATTCTTTAATTCTTACCTCCTACCTCTTATCTCTTACACTTCATTTTTTACTTCATTAAATACATTTGCTAAATATTTCATACTATTAATTGCTTGATCTAAAGTATTTCCTGTAGCACCAACTTCAATTATACAAGCGGCTTTTCCTAAATGTTGATTATATCTTGAATTTCTAAGTATCATAGGTTTAAATAGTCCTGGATAAATTTTATTTGCTTTTTCCTGAATTTTTACTGCAAATTTTAGATTATTTTCCCAATTTGGATGATTAAGTCCTCCTCCGTTTGTCCCCATAACAAACATCAACTGTGCACAATAATCATCTCCTATTTTAACCATTGGAGCATATGTTTCTTTGCTACCTATAGCATCTCTATGTAAATCTATTATTATATCTGAATTAAAACTATTTAATTCTCCTTGAACAGTAGCTAAAGATCTTGTATATGAACCAGTATATGCTGGATAATCATGATATGTCTTATTATGATTTACATTGAATCCAAAATCTGTCAAAAATTTTTGTAGTTCGTCACCTACTCTAGCAACAGAATAATTCAAATCTGTTGTTCTATATGTTCCGTGTTTCTTCATAAGAATATAATTCACTTTGAGTATAACTTTCACATGTATGTGTATGAAAAATCAAAATATTACTGGTATTTATATTTAAATTTTCTGGATTTAAAATATCATCTGTAAGTTCAAAATCTGTTTCATTTTTTATCTTAACACCATTATAATCTCTATCATATCTATCTTGCAAAGGATTTTCCGTTACAACTTCTGTTGGTAATGAGACATTAGCAATCTTTTCTGTTCCGGTTCGTTCTGTTTTCTTCTTCAGGTACATTTGTACCAGTTTCTTCAGTACCGTTCCTTATTATCCTTTTCTACTTGCTCGTTGCTTTCATTTTGTTTTAAAGAAAATATATTGGCTCCAATGGTTAAAACTGAATTAATATCTAATAATTTATTTCCTTTTTCTTGTGAGTTTTCAGCTTGTACATTAGTGTTTTTAACTTTTAAGGTATTATGGATAATACTACTTTCTTTTTCTATGCTTCTTTTTAAAAAAGTTATAGAATTATTATTTGAAAAATTATTTAATGACTTTTTATCTTTAAAAATTTTAAAAACAAAATTAGAAAAGACATATATTAAAATTAAGATAACTCCAATTTTAATTATGTCTTTTAGTTTTATTATTGTAAAATTGAACATATATCTTACTCCCTATATTAATATATATTCAATTTTTTTATTATTATGCTATATTTTTCTTGGTTTTAGCTCTAAATAGATTGGCTTTTCGTTGACAATCATTGTAGATTTTCCGATGTCCTGGATAAACAATTGTATCTTCTGGTAAAACCATAAGTTTATTTGTTATAGAATCAATTATCTGTTTAAAATCTGATGTAGGTAAATCGGTTCTTCCCCAAGTACCTCTAAAAAGAGTATCTCCTGAGAATAGAAGTTTTTGTTCTTTTTGGTATAGTGATGCTCCTCCTATTGTATGTCCTGGTGTATGAATTACTTTAAACTCTAATTCTCCAATATGAAGTAAATCTCCGTCATCTATTCTAGAATCCGCTTCTAATTCTATTTCTGGAAAGCCCTCCATAAATTCTGTTAAATTAATTTTAGGATTATTTAATCCTTCTGCATCTGCTCTATGAATTAAAACTTTTCCTCCCATTCTATTTTTTAATTCTGTAACTCCACCTATATGGTCACCATGACAATGAGTTAAAAATATGTACTTAAGATTACCTTTTAAAATATTTATCATTTCTACAATTCTGTCTACATCTCCAGCAGGGTCTATTACCATTGTTTCTTTTGATTCTTGATCAAAAACTATATAACAATTTGTATCATCTCCAATCCAGGTGGAAATTTTTAATCTCTTTAGTATCATTATTATAACCTCTTTTCTAGTTATATTTTCTATTATTATAATTTTAAACCAATCAAAAACAAGTATTGCTAGGCAAATTTGTATCAATCCATTTTTCTTCTAACTTCAAATACACTATCAACCTTCCTAATCCCCTTAAATACATTATTAAGTTCGTCAAGATTTTTTGTCTCTAGTGTTATATAAATATTTGCAATTCTATCTTTTCCTGTTTTTGTATTAACAGCCAAAATATTTATTTTAGAATTTGATATTGTTTTTAAGATATCTGAAAGTAAGCCAACTCTATCATTTGCCTCAATTTCTATATCTACATTATATGAAGCCTTTTCTTCATCTTCCCAGTATACCTCAATTATCCTATTTTCTTCTTTAATTAGCTCTTTAACATTTACACAATCTTTTCTGTGAACAGAAACTCCTCTTCCTTTTGTAATATAACCTATAATTTCATCTCCTGGAAGTGGATTACAACATTTTGAAAGCTTAACTAAACAATTATCTATTCCTTTAACAATTATTCCATTACTTGATGATTTATTTTTCTTTTGACTTCTTTCTTTTGAAAGTTCTTCTAATTTTTCTTCTAAATCTTCTTCTGGATTATCTTTTCTGTATTCAATAAGCATTCTTGCAATTACTTTTGTTGCCGTATTTGCGCCAAAGCCAACAGCTAAATACATTTCATCAAGGTCTTTATATTTATATCTTGTTAGCATTGCATCTATATATTCTGTTTTAAATAGCTTTTCATAAGGTATTCCCACTCTTTTTATTTCTTTTTCTATAAGTTCTTTACCTTTTTCAATATTTTCAACCTTGTTTTCCTTTTTAAACCAACTATTAATTTTGTTTCTTGCTGATGTACTTTTTACAAATTTAAGCCAGTCTAAACTTGGTCCTTTTGAATTTTCCGAAGTAATTATTTCTACTATATCTCCACTGTTTAATGGAGTAATAATAGGCATCATTTTACTATTAATTTTACACCCTGTCATATGATTTCCTATTTCTGCATGAATAGTATATGCAAAATCTATAGGAGTTGCTCCTTTTGGTAAAACTTTTATTGCACCTTTTGGAGTAAACACATAAACTTCATCTTCAAAAAGCTCTGTTTTAAGGTTCTCTAAAAATTGTTCAGGGTCTTGCATTTCTTGTTGCCATTCTAAAGATTCACGTAACCAAGCAAGCTTGTCTTCTGTAACTATTACATTTTTCTTTCCTCTTCCTAAGAAATTAGCTTCTTTATATGCCCAATGTGCAGCGATACCATATTCTGCAATTCTATGCATGTCCCAAGTTCTAATTTGTACCTCAAAAGGAGTTCCTTTTTCACCAAGTAAAGTGGTATGAATTGATTGATACATATTTGGTTTTGGCACTGCAATATAATCTTTAAATCTTCCTGGCATAGGACTATACATTTCATGAACTACACCTAAGGCAGAATAACAATCTTTTACAGAATTTACAATAATTCTCATAGCAAATAAGTCATATATTTGGTCTATTGTTGAATTGTCTCTTTTCATTTTTCTATATATAGAATATAAATGTTTAGCACGACCTGTAACATCTGCATCTATTCGTTGTTTTTTTAGTTGAACTCTAATATCATCCATTATTTTTTCTATGAATTTAAGTCTTTCATCTTTTTTCTTGTTAATACTTTCAACTAGTTCATGATATTCTTCTGGATATAAGTATTTAAATCCTAAATCTTCAAGTTCTGCTTTTATTGAATATAAACCAAGTCTATTTGCAAGTGGAGCATATAATTCTAAAGTTTCTTTTGCATTTGCAATTTGTCTTTCCCTTTTTAAATATTTTAGAGTTCTCATATTATGAAGTCTGTCTGCAAGTTTAATTAAAATAACTCTGATGTCCTTTCCCATTGCTAGAAACATTCTTCTATAGTTTTCTACTTGAGTTTCCTCGATTGTTGCAAATTGAAGATTTCCAAGCTTTGTAACACCTTTTACCATATCAGCTATTTCTTGTCCAAAAATTTGAACTAAATCCTCGTGTTTAGCGTCAGTATCTTCAACAACATCATGTAAAAGTGCAGCAGAAATAGTAGCTTCGTCCAAACCTATTTCAGCTAAAATATAAGCTACATTTATTGGGTGAATAATATAAGGTTCTCCTGATCCTCTTTTTTGATTTTTATGTTTTTCACTTGCATAATTATATGCCTTCATAATTAGCTTTGTATCAACTTTTCGTGATACTTCTTTTTTCTTTGCTATTACATCTTCAATTGTTAAATTACTTTGTTCAGACATAATTTTTCCCCCTATACACTTTTCATTATATCTTTTATATTTATTTGTATAGAATCAACTCCGTTAAAAGAATTTATTTCTAAATTTCCTGCAATATCTACTCTATCTCCTATTTTATAATCATTTACGTATTCCCCTAAATTAAACCCTATTGCATTTATATAAGTATTTTTATCACTTTTTAATGTTAATTTCAAATGTTTTCCTTCTGATAGACTTTTTATAGAATCTATTTTTAATTCTTTAAATGCAAAAACTGGCATTTCGTTTGCCTCTCCATATGGTTCAAGAAGACTTAATTCTTCTACAATTTGCTTATTTATCTCATCTATAGATATAAGTTTATCTATATTAAGAACAGGCTCCAATTTAGAAATATTTGAGTTTTTAGCCATCTCTAAAAATTTCTTTTTAAATGCTAATAAATTATCATGCTTCACTGAAACTCCAACAGCCATAGTATGTCCACCAAAGCCACTTAAAAATTCTTTACATTTCATTAAAGCCTCGTGTAAATCAAAACCTTTAATACTCCTTCCGCGAACCTTTTCCAACTTGTTCGTTTTCATTAAAACCTATTAAAATTGATGGTTTGTAATACTTTTCTGTTATTTTAGATGATACTATTCCTATAACTCCTGTATGCCAGTTTTGACCATCTAATATAAAAGCATCTTCATTTTCTAGAGAGTTTAATTCTATTTGTTTAATTGCATCATCATATATTTTTTTTTCTTCATTTTGTCTTTTTAAATTATATGCCTGCATTTTACTTACTAATATATCTGCTTCTTCTAGATTATTACATAAAAACAATTTAATTGCAACTTCTGCATCTCCCATTCTTCCACAAGCATTTATTCTAGGTGCAACTCCAAATGCAATAGATGTTGAATCTATTTTATTATAACCTATTGAGTTTAATAACACTTTTAGTCCTAAATTTTTTGTACATTTTACAAGTTTTAATCCTAATTTTGTAATAACTCTATTTTCATCTACTAATGGAACTATGTCAGAAATTGTTCCAATACATGCTATATCTATATATTTTAGATACTCTTTTTCATCTAAATTTAGTTTTTGACTTATTGCTTGACAAAGTTTAAATGCAACTCCTGCTCCACATAGCTCTCTAAATGGATATAAATTGTCTTTTCTTTTACAATCTATAATAGCAATAGCTGTTTTAGGTAGTTCTTCTGCAGGTTCATGATGATCTGTAACAATTACATCTATTCCCATATTTTTTGCTAAATCTATTTCTTCATTTCCTGTTATTCCACAATCTACAGTAATAATAAGTGTATATCCTTCTTTTGCAATTTTTTCAATGGCATTTTTGTTTAGTCCATAGCCTTCTTTTAGTCTATTTGGAATATAATAATCACATTCTAAACTTCTTTCTTTTAAAAAACTTTTTAATATTGTTGTACTTGTAATACCATCTACATCATAATCTCCATATATTATTGTTTTTTCGTTATTTTCTATTGCTTTTAAAATTCTTTGAACTGCTTTGTCCATATCTGGCATTTCAAATGGATTGTAAAAATCATATCTTGTAGGATTTAAAAAAACTTTAGCATTTTCTTGAGATATTCCTCTGTTTAATATAATACTTGAAACTAATTTACTTATTTTAAACTTCTTTCCTAATTCTTCTTGTTCTTTTTCGTTTTCTTTTTTATTATAATATTGCCATTTTTTTATCATTAATTTTCCTCTCTTCTATTTTCAAATTGTACTACAAGAAGTAAAAAATATCAAGAGAAATAAAGCGAAAATAAAAAGCAAGAGATATTCTTGCTTTTAATAATCTTCTAAGAAAAAGTTATTTGCATTATTTCCATATATTTCATAATTAATATTATTTATATTGAATGAACACCATCTTTCTCTCCCTAATGCCTTGTAATAAATCTCTTTTAATAAATGCTCCTTATTGTGGTGCATATATGAGTACATATCAGGAACATCTGATGTTCCAATCTCATTAACTCCCGAGCTTCCCATTATACTTGTATAACTACCTAAATAGCTTTCTATCTTTTCACCATTTTTAAAACTCATAGGAAAATAAAACTTTTCTTTATCTCCACTTATATCTCTTTTTCTTTCAAAATTTATTTTCCATATTCCTGGATAATATCCATTATTTACTCCTTTTGTATTTTTTATATTTGTTTCATTAAGTGTACTATCATTTGCTTTGCAATATGTATTATCACCTTTTAAAATATAAATATCATCCTCATCAACATATTCTTTTGTAAGCATATTTGCAACAACAGAATACCCATTGTATTTTTTAGAACCCATATTTAAACCTTGTAAAAATGTTATTTCACATATGTCATTTTGAATTGTTTCCCAATCTGTTTCAGAAATTTTTGGCATTACAAACTCAATGTTTGCATCTGATGAAAATCCAGAAATTGCAGGAGCCATATTTGTTTCTATTACATATCTTATGATTTCTTTTCTATGTTTGTTAAAATTAGAATTTGCTGAGTGTATATTTCCTTCAAAAATTTTGAAATCTCCATATTCAGAAAGAGGAGTGATACCTGATTTTTTTAACGAACTTTCATCATTACCATAATATATAGCCTTTGATGTGTTTAAATTATTTAAACTATAAGCTTTATCTTGCTTTGCTTTAGTCTTATCATAATAATTATCTATCTTTTTTCCCAAAATCATGCTAGAAAATTCATATGCTTTTTTATAATAAATATATGCACTTTTATTTTTCTTTATTGCAAAATAATATTTTATAAAATTACTATTTGTAGCATTATAAGCATCAACATTACTGTAATTTTTTGCACCTTTATTATCTATAAAGAAAAATTTTGCTTTTTTATTAATACTAAAATTTTGTCCATTATAGTTTATAGTTTCTTCTTCAACTTCATTTTCTTCTAAATAATATTTTTGTCCATTAATTCTAGCATAACTATATTCCTTTTCACCAATATACTCTTTTAGTTCTTCTGTATCGCCAGCTGTAAATTTAATACCATCAAACCAGTAAGAATTGTCTAATGAATCATAATAAATTCCATTTCCTTTATTAGATTCATCTCTAGTATCTGCAATAGAGTATAAAAATCCACTATCATATACATAATTATTATTAATAATACCTATTAAAGTAATATAATTATCTAATGTATAATTTATAACAAAATCTGAAGTATCATATACATATCTTGCACTGTAATAAATATACGGTTTTAGTCCATTTGTTATAGCATCTGGTTTACTATAATTTTTATCAACTTTGCTCTCTTCTACACCTGTCAAAGTATTTTTAAAAGGTGAATAAATATAATATCCATCATATAAAGTAAACGCAACAGCTGGAACATATTCTTTCATAACAGTTGCTTTGTATCCAGTAAAATTAAAATTATTTGCAAGAGAATTATAAAATGTAGTAACTGCTGCTTCTATGTCTGAGATTTTAGAATTTGTAACATCTCCAAACGCATTATTTACAGTATTTAGCTGATATGCCTTTATAGAATCATAAGTTGAATTTAAGAGTCTTGTATTATATTCCAGTTCTGTTGTTGCTGTTGTTATTTTGTTGTTAATATACTCTGATAAAACAATTGTTATTGGCATAATTATTATTATAAATATTATTGCTAAACTTTGTATTTTCATGACCTATCCTTTCTTATGTATAAAATAAATAGGAACAAACATCTAACTTTTTTAAAAAAATTACATGTTTGTTCCTCCTTTATATAATTCAAAATTCATACTATTTTGTTGTTTTTGTTGTTGTTTTAGTAACAATACCTGAACTTTGTGCAGTTATAGCTTTTGATTCATTTCCTGTAACCTTATACATAAAATTTCTTAGTTGAGTAGCTATAGTATTATTTGTATTTTTTACTGTTACAGATATAATATCTCCCTCTTTTAAATTTAATGGTAAAGATTCAAGAACTTGTGTTGTATACATAGTATAATATACATTATCTCCTATTTGAACTGTAGCTCCTCCTGCTTTTTTAGCTGGATTTTCATCTATTTTTTGAACTACAATTTCTGCATCATATGAATTATTTGTAGAACTTAAAGTTAATATAAAATTATCATAATCTTCTTGTGATAAAATTCCTGTAGTTCTAACTTTATTTGTAAAATCTGTTGTTGCTGTTTGTACAGTTAATTTAACAGTATCATCTGTTTTATCTGCCATTGTCATTAGTGGAAAAACAAACATTAGTATTGCAGCTAAAAAAATTGCAATTATTGTTGTTGCTGAATCTCCCATAATATTACTTCCTTTCAAAAATCAATCTAAACAATTATATTATACCATTTTTCTTTTAATTTTGCAAATTTTTTTTATATTTTTGTAATTTTTTTTATTCTTTGTTACAATTCACAGTCAAATTACTAAAAGTCCGCGCCAAGTTTATATATTTATTTTTAAAGTAAACTTGTGCGGGGACCATTTTTGTTAGAAAAAAGGGATTTACGCATAAAAATAAATATATAAACTTGGCAGGGCTAATTTATAATAAACCGTGAATTGTAACTATTCTTTTTCAATATATGTTATTATTCGATTTACTTTCTTATTTTCAGAACTTACTCCATCAAATTCTTCTTGATATTCACCAATATGTTCTTCAAAATTTTTTCCTTTAATATCATCATACAATCCAATTTTTAAAATAGTGTCAGGAATAGAATTGGCATCTTGACCTATTGTAAATTTAATAATTAATTTTCCATTTGTTATGTCTTTTTCATATAGAATATCATAAAAGTTTCTATCTTTTTTTGCATTATAACTATCAAATTTACTTATCAAATTACCATATGGCTCTGAAAGTATTAAATATAAAGTATAATCCTCTTTTATAGATCTATATAATGATGAAACTACAGTCTCTGCACCTACTATTCTTGTAGCACCACTATCCCTGCTTTGTATAAAATTGATATATCCTTCAGAATCTTTTGCAAATTTAATTGTTTCTGTTTGACTTATTGTACTATCAATTCCTGCTCTTAAAGTTGAAAAAGAAGATATACAAACTGTTAATGCAATTATAAATATTAAGACTTGTCCTGCCATTATTAGGGCATCTGACACATTTTCCATTTGTATATCCTCCTTTATAATTTTAATTATTTACTGCTCACTCTGTAACTGTAATTGTAGTAATTAGTCCATTTGAATCATATGATCCATTTACTTTATAATGTTTGTTAGCCCCTGTTTCTACTCGTTTTGGTCCTGAACCATAGCTAATTTTTCCGGAATTATCTACACTTATTCCTGAATCATTTCCTGGAAATGTTATTTTTATAGCTTTAAATGTTTCTCCAGATTGAACACATGAAAGATCATTTGATATTACATATTGTATTAATGCATTTACCTGTGATCCAGAAATATTTTGTCCCAAATATGGTGTTATTTTTGAATTAAATGCTGCAATTTCTTGCTTGTCCATATTTGCCATTTCTTTTGCTGTTCCACCCATACGATTAAATAACATTACCCCAAGAGAAACAATCATTATTGATACTAAAATTGCACCTGCAATTATTAATGCTTTTGATGCGTTTTCCATAGTTACCTAGATGGACTATTATTCATAATCCACCTTCCTCCTTTATTTTTATTTTGCAATTGTTAACTCAGTAATAAGTCCGTTTGTATAAGTGGCCGTAACTTTAAAAGTGGTACTTGCTGAAATTGTAGCAGGCATTTCTTCGATTGCTTTTTTTGATACAGCAGCTGTCTGTGTATCGTCTAATACTTTTGCAGCATAAGAAACTTTTATTAATCTATTTGTACTATTCTTTTCAGTCACATTATTTGTAATAATTGCAGAAAACATAGTTCTTAATTCACTTGCAGATATTTGTTTTTTTGCTGTATACATCTCCCATTGTGAGTTAAAAGCAGCAATTTCCTCTTTATTTAAATTTGCTCCTCCAACTGCATTTTTTGCATTGTTATAAACCATAATTCCTAATGATATAATTAAAACTGATAATAGTATAGCTCCTGCTATAATTAGTGCTTTTGAAGCGTTTTCCATAATAAATTCCTCCTTTTAAATTTTATTTTTTTATATTTTCTAGATATAGAAAATCTTATGGATTAATTTTCTTACCTAATATTAATATCTTAATTAGATTTTTGTTCAAATAACAAATAATTAACTTTTCCAGCTTTATTATATTCAATTTTAGTACATTCAAAATAAATTGAATTATAGTAATCAATAAAATTCGTCATTCCTCCATTGTAAAAAGTTTCCATTTTATATAAAGTATCATTATCTGTTATTTTTATCTCAATTTCTATTGAATTTGTATCATTTTGAATATAAAAACCTTGTTCATCTTTTTGCACCTGATATTTTTTATTATTATCAACTGCTTTGTTTATAAATGTTGTAAGTTCTGTCCCTAAAATTTGTTTATTTAAATATGTTTCATATTCTAAATTATTTTCTTTTATTTTACTCTGGTCTGATTTGTAATTAATATATTTTACAGCTATTAGAGATATTGCAATAATTACCAAAGATAGAATAAAAATTAATATTTTTTTCATTATGCACCCATTCCTTTAGTTAGTTTTTATTATAATTTTTTTAACTAGTAGTGAAGAGTAATCTGTCTCTACTTTTGTACAACTATATGTTAAGTCTATCTTTTGTTTTAATAAATCATTTAAATCTGCTGTTGTTTTATTAGACCAATCTAATTTATCTACTTTAACTTCTATAATTGTTGGTCTATTGGCTTTTTCATTATTGTCTTTAGCTAAATTTACAATTGTAATAACATCTTGAATTGACAAATTTTCTCTTCCTTCATAATTTAAAAACTTTTGATTAAATTCTGATATTTCATGTTGACTTAAAGTTGAATATATTCCAGAAGTAGAAGCCCCCATTTGTCTCATAAGATATGCAAATAATGATAGCAATAATATTGCAAGTAATACTCCTGCTGAAATGAGTAAAGCTTTTGACGCATTTTCCATAGTAATTTATACTCCTTTTAATGAATATTTCCTGTGAATTGAAATTCAATTTTTGATACTCTACCTGTTACACTGTCATATTCTAATTTTGTGCACGTAAATACTCCTCTTTTAAATTGCATATATTCATAATATTTTAGTGCCAATTCTTTTTTTGAAAGAAGTTCACTTTTTGTAGTTACAATTTTAGTAGTTAATGAATTATATTTCTTTATTGAATTATCCCATACTTGCAATTCAGTATATCCCTTTTTCATTTCTTGCTCAACCTGTGAAGCTGATAAAAATATCGAATCATAATTTTTAGCAATTCTTGAAGCACGATCATTACCTCCAAATTCAGCTTCTATCTCATTAGCTGTATCAATTAAGTCTTTGAATGTATTACTTGCATTATTTTGAGTATATGTTGTTCTTAATATTAATCTATTAGTAGAATCTTTTGAAAAACTTTGTCTATTTTCATCATTTACTAAATTTATATTTATTGTAATTGGATTATATTTTTCGTCATTTTTTCCCTCTGTAGATTTTCTTTCATTATAATCAACTACTTGATTAACTAAGGAAATTAGCTCATAGCCTTCTACATCATCTCTATCATAATTTGTAAATTGTTGGTTAAATTTAGCTGTATTTTCTATATTAGCAAGTTTATCTCCTGAAGATTGATAGTTGGAAAATAAATTCCAAGCATATATTAATAATGTTAAAATTAATATTGCAAGTAACATTCCTCCTGCCATAAGCAGTGCTTTTGAAGCATTTTCCACAAAAAATCATTCCTTTCTTCTTTAAAGTTGAAAAAGAATTAAATTACTGAATAGATGTCATTGAGCTACTCATAGATGTAAGTCCTATAAATACCAATGGAACAATTAGGTACCCTACAAACATTACAACCATTGGAGCAAATCCTATTACTTTACCAATCATGGCTTTTCTTGAAATTAATCTGTCATTTGATTCTCTACGTTTAGCTTGGTAGTATTCTCTATCTGAATCAAGTTCGTCAAAAGCATCTCTAATTGGTATTTTTTCAACAGCTGCTTGTAAGCTTTCTACTATACGTATGAATAATGGGTAATTTGTTTCATTTCTCAATACTTCTAATGATTCCCAAGCTCCTGATTCATAGTTATTAACACATCTTGATATTGGTTCTTTAAAAATATTTGCATATCTTTCTAACCATTCAAGTATAATTTCAACGTTAACACGCTCTATTCTCATAAGCATTAGAATAATAGTTTGGAACTGCATAACTTCATCTTCCATTTCCATCATTCTCATTTTTAGTTGGAACATCATTAACCAGATTGGTGACATATATGCTAAGACCATAAATATTATAGATAGTAGCACTTCAAACCAACCAAGTACTTCTTTATTAATTTTTTGTAATTTTTCATATACTCTATTTGCTGCTTTTTCAATTTCTTCTTCTTTACTGTCTTTATAATCTTCCGATCTTTCCATTGCTTTCTGTATGTCTTGTACAGTTGTTTTGGTATTGCCTTTAAACATATCCAAAAATTTATTGTCACTTTCTGTTAAAGCCTGTGCTTCAGCTAGTTCATTTCCAGTTAAGCCTGTCATTATATTATATTCTGTAGTTGGCTCTGTATAAATCCAGTCTGTTGCAACTTTGTGAAATTGAACAAATAAAAACAGTGAAATTATAAGTGTTACAATTGCTATTGTAATTCTGTTAACATATAACCATTCCATTTTTAATTTAGATGCAGAATCTTTAAGCAATTTTTGAACTTTTATGTAATCTTTTGTACCTTTTTTTGGAACAAACATATTTACAATCTTTTTTCCGATTGGATTTTTGTATACTTTTTGTTGCCATGGATTTTGCGTATTTTGTGCACTTTTATCTGTTGATCCATTATTTTTTACTTTTCTTAATAATAAATAACAAATAATTGTTAAAAGTATTATTAAAATTTGTGTAACCATTCCACCTTTTCCAGAGTAAAAACTTTGTGTAAAACTAAAGTTTCCAACAGCCCAGTTTTTAAGTGGTTCTAATCCTAAAACAGGTACAATAGAAATAATAGATAAACTTTGGAAAACGTAATCTATTTTGTCTCTTTTTAGGATTTCAATTTGCATTTCTTCTGTTATATTGCTAACATTTTTTAAATATAAAGATGTTTTATCAACTTTTCTATCACCAAATTCCTTTGTTAAATATGAGATACCAGCAAATTCTTTTAAATAAGGATTTGGTGCAATATCATAGTATTTTTCCAGTTCAGTTTCTGGATCATTAGCAATAAGAACCTCATATATTTTCTCACCTTGTTTTGATATGTTTTTTTCATCATCTTGAGATATTTGATAAATTGCTTCTTCGACCATGTTAAACTCATGGTATGCATGTCTTATTTCTGCAAAAAATTCCAATTGTTCTTTAAGAAGGTTATTATCCATTTTATCAACCATATTATCTATAAAAGAATCAACCATAAATAACTCAAATATAAGTATAATTGATAATGTTAAATAATTAGTGTGTGCTAAAATAATAGATACAGTTATAATAGGAAGCATTATAAGTAGTACTATTGTTAAAATTTTGGCTGAATCTCTACGTGTAGCATATTCATCATCTACATTAAGTATCTCTAATCTTCTTCTAAGTTTTAAAATATATGTTTTTATAAAAGGTATTTTTGAATATGTTATATATAATTTTTGGTATAGAACTTCAAAAGAAAATTTATTACTTTCTGTTCCACGTCTTAGTTTCTTTATTTGCTGATAGTCAGATTTTTGCATTTTTTTATTTAAAACTAAATATGCAATTACTATTACAGCAAAAATAGCACCTACACCAATAATCATATATTTAAGTAGGTCATTATTTGGCATTGGATTCCTCCTTTCCATCTTTCTTTGTTATGTAGCTAAGCGTGGTTTTCTTCCACGTTTTGCAGTAGATACAGCTTTTGTAGCATTTGCTAATGTAGCAGATAGTTTTGATTTTTCTTTTCTTTCGTCTTCCATTCTGTAAACACTTTCTTCTCCCCAATGACGAGCAACAAAATCATCAAATTGCTCTGCATCTGTATCTGTCATATTAAGTCTCATTTCTTTTATATTTTTATCTGAAATTTTATTTGTTATTATATATTCTCCATCTATGTACTCAAGAATATTTCTATATTCATAAGATTGTTTGTCTGTTGTTTTTGCAAAAAATTGAGTAGCATTATCGAAAAATTTATCAAATTTTCCTTCTAATGTTTTTTCTTTTCTATGATCATAAGTATACTCATTTTTACTAATAACTGGTGTACATTCTGTTATTCTTTCTATATATCTTTTTCCTCTAAAGTCTTTTGTTAAATGTACATCAAAATTAAGAACTTGAACAACCTGTTCTTCGGCTGTTTTTTCATTTTTAAATACTCCTGCTCTTAACATTGAGTTTCTTAAAGCTGTTACTAAATCTGGGAATGTTTTAGCATGGTGAGTAAATAATGTAAATTTTGAAGCAACTTGGGCTGATTGTATCATCCAAGAAGCAACAGGGTCAGTCGCAACCTCACCGATAATGTTAACAGAACCATCTGTCTTTTTCTGAACGTCCAAACATTCCTGTCCTGCAATTGTATCTGTTTCACGCATTGATAATATATTTCTTGTTGGGTAAACTTTTCTTAAGTGTAACTCGAATGCAGTTTCTGTAATACGTAAGTTCATTGTTTCATAAATATTTTCTATCATACCCATAAGTAGAGTTGTTTTACCACAACCTTGCTCACCTGTAATTGATGTGATTCTTGCACCTTTTACAAGATATTTTAATAATTCAATAGCATCATCTTTTCCTTTGGTATTTCCAGTCCATTGCTCTAAAGTTGCACGTTTTACGTCAAATTTTCTTACAAAGAATGCCCATGTTTCTGACATTGAAGGCCTAACAACAACTACACGTGATCCATCTTTCATTTCATTAATTTTATATCCATTTGTATCTGATAATTGTCCAGGATTATTGTATTTATATATATTTTGGCAAACTCTTTTTAGTTCTGCTTCTGTTCCAAATGATAAAAATGCAAGTCTTATTGATTTACCATGAAACATTATCCATATACTGTCACATGCACGTTGTACTTTATGTTCTTCTATTTGTGCTAGATAATCTGCTGAATCTGTTTGTGCTACTTGACTAATAAAACTTTCTGGTAAACCAGATACACCACCAGACACACCATCTATATTCATATCTCTAACTTCATCAATACTTGAATATCCTTTATATTGTTGGTATATTCTTTGTACAACTATACTAAGTTTATCTGAAAAAGAAAGTGTTATATTTTCTTTTTCAAAAATTTCATTTATTTCGTCTTCTGTAATAACATAACAAGGTTTTGTTTCTCCTTGAATATATTTAAATTCATCTAGTTTATATTTTCTAATTATTTCTCCTAATGCTTCATATCCAAATTCTTTTTTATAAATATGTAATAAAATATCAAATTTATCCTGTGGTGTAAGCATAGATGGAACATCAAAAGAAATAGCTTTTGAGATGTTCATTTCAGTAACACCATATTCTTTAGCTAACAAGTCATAAATAAGTTCTTTGACATATTTTTTATCATTAACATCTCCATATGTACAGCCCTTTAATGCTTTTTTTAGTTCATATTTTTTACTTTTTCTTCTTTTTAATTCTTCTTCTGACAAACCAATATCATATAAGTTTATTTTTGTAATTTCATCTAGTCTTCTTTTTACAAATTCAATCATTTTTCCTAAGGTATATGTTTGATCATCTACATCTATTTCGCTGACAACTTCAGCTTTTTTTTGTGAATTTATATGATAGTATATTATTCCAATTGCTATGCCAATAATTAATATAATAAGTAAAATATTTGATATTGTCATTTTCTTCTCCTCCTAAAAGAACTCTAGATAAACTATATCATATTTTGTTTCATGCTTAGTTTTAACTGTATAGTTTCATAAAGCCTTTTAATTTCTTGTACAAAAAAATAATTTGTATCTTTATCTTTTATTTTTGTAAGATTTAAAAATAAATCTATAACTGTTGCTTCTTGAGTTGCTTCAAAAAATAAATTATTATAAGGAATTGTGTTAACTAGGTCTCTAGTTTTTAATAAATTTCTAGATATATTTTTTGCATTGTATTTTGTTCCTTCCATATATCTTCCTAATGTTATAATTGTATTTTCTTTTTTTAGTAAATCTCTTTTGTTTATCATTTCTTGTAGCTTTTCAATTTGTTTAGCTCTTTGAGATACCATTGAAACTATTATATCTGAGCCTTTTAAAATATCAACAACAGTTTGATTTCCAACCTGATTATCTAAATCTACTACCACTAAATCATAGTATTTTCCAGCCAAACTAATTATTTGTGAATACCTTTCTTTTATTAAATCATATTGTCCTCGGCTGTCTTCTAATCCAAGTAGAATTTCAAATCTTCCAGATAATACAACTTGTGTATAATCTTTTATAATTTCTGGTGATACCTTGTTGCTTCTGATTACTCTATCTAATCCTTCAACTCCATTATTATCTAATGCTGAATTGTTACCTGCTAAAAAGCTAAAGGCTGACTTCTTTTTTTCTTTCCAAAAGCTGTCTTTTATTAGTCTTTCGTTAAAAGATGTTGAAATAAGTAACACTTTTATGTTGTGTTCTATTGCAACCTGTGTGGCAAATGCAATTGCTCCTGAAGTTGTTCCACATTGCTCATCTGTGCTGTTCCAAAAAGTTACTATTGCCATCTTTTCCTCCTTTACTCTTTCATTAGTCTTTTTATGTTTCCAAGATTATTTTTTGGATCAATGTCTTGTACTACATAAGCCAATGATTCTTTATAATTTGGGCTTAATCTTTTGTATCTGATTTTTTCTAATTTTTGGTTTTCCTCAAAAACTTTGTTGTCATCTCCTAATATTTGGAAATATATTGTGTATTCATTCCAAGATATTTTATATTCCATAGATAATAGATTTAAATATTCTTCATCCTCCCTATTAGCTTCATAGGAAAATAAAATCTTTGTAAGCTTTGCATTATCAAAAAATCCTGCTAAAGTACTTATTCCTTTTCTTAAAGAATACATGTCAAATGATGTGACAAAATATTTCTTTTCAAAATTAGTAATATCAAATTTTTTTAGTTTTTCTGCATCATCTATATCTACTATAACATAATCATAGATTTCATTTTTTTGTTCTTCCTCATCTTCTTCGTCATTACTGTCAAATTTTATTCCTAAGTATTTTTCTATTTCTTCCCAAGATTCAAAACCTACAGCAAAATCCATATTTTCGAAATTTGTTATATACGCTTTAGTAGGATTTATAGATGGAATTATATATTTCATTTTTTGCATGCTTGTTGCATCTACCAAAAGCACTTTATAGTTTAATTGCTCCAATAATTTCGCAGTATATATTATGAAATTAGATTTATCAAAAGCTCCTATAAATCCTATTTTTCTCATAGTAAATCCTTTCATTTTATTTTTTCTATTGTGTTACTGTTCCAGATAATGATTGTAAATATTTTTGTCTAGATTCTTGTGTTGATTGAATACTTTCATCAACTTTTGTTTTATATCCTTCTTCATTTCCTTGTTGAGTTAATGTATTATTTATATATTGTTCTCTCATAGCCTTTAAATTATTACTATTATATCTAGCACTTAGAGCACTTTTTGCTTTATTAACTATATTTGGATCTGAATCCATAAGATTAGCAACTTCATTATTTACAACATATGTAGGACTAGACGCTTGTTGTAATCCTGCTTCTGTATATTTTGTTGCATATAATTTTGCACCCTCTATTTTGTAAGCTTCTACAATTGCACATGATAAAGATAAGATTTCATCCTCAGACATGTTCATTTGAACAGTATCTGTTAAAAACTCTCCACCTACATTTGGAATTGTAACACGTTTTTTAGATACAACTATAAAATCTTGTCCATTAGGTAATTGTAATCTTACATCTATATAATTACCAGTTTGTAAGTCTATTGGTAAAACAACAACATTATATTCTTGTTGTCTTACATCATCTGTATATATTTCATTAGATCTTGCAATTAAAGATTGAGATATTATTGTATTTGCCTTAGCATCAATTTTTGCAATTACTGGTGCTGTTGCAGTTTCTATGTACTCTCTATTATTATTTCTTAGGATATAATAATTTCCTGTTACCTCATCTTTTAACACTTCTGAATTTTTATCTCCATTTAAATATAAATGTTGAACAGGTTTATTTGTAGCATTATCACTTGTATACTCAGCTGTTATTTTTGTTCCATCTTTTGTATACAATGAGTATGCAGATAATAAAGTTGATACTTCAGCATAATCTCCAGGAATAGATGTTATAGAAGCATTTGCTAGTTGAAACATGTCTGCTGTTAACACATCTCCTGAATTAACATTTTGAGTTAATACATATACATTTTGCATTGATCCTTTCAACCTCTGATTTTCTTCGTTTACGTTTTTCATTTGCATAAATAAAAGAGCTACTATAACTCCTGCTATTACTATTGTTATAGCCATTCCTAATAAGAAAAAGTTTCTTGCTTGTCTTTGCATTGGATTTGATGCCATAATTAATTTCCTCCTCTATAATAAAAAAATTACTCACATTTCTTTTTTTATTTTAACTCAAAATATCTTTTAATTCAACAAGTTTTTTGTTTTGTAACATAAACTTAATATTTTTGTAATATTTTTGTAATATTTTTTCATGAAGGGACAGGCCTTTTTGTAAATATAATGTTGATAAGAACTAATCCGCGTCAGCATATCGTTTTTTTAATCCGTATGGTGGGTATCCCTAAAGGGGGAACCATAGGATTAAAAAAATGATTTGCGGTTAAACAGGATTAGTTCTTTACATTAAATAAAAAAAGGCCTGTCCCTTCATAAAAAAATTTGTAAAAAAGGACACTCCCAAATGAAAAATTATTTTTCGCTTATATGTATATTTTCAATTTCTACTGCTAATTCTCTTGAAATTATGTTTTGAATTTGACTTACTCTTTCAGTATTTAATCCACCCTCTATATGTACTATAACATTAATACTCTGTTCATTAATTAGTATTACACATTCTTCAAACTCTTTTGATAAAATCAGATTTTCACATATCATTATTGCATTTTTGCTATTATTTATTTTTGTTATTTCTTCTGTTGCAATTGATTTTTGTACTTCTGATACATTTGTATTATTTATTAGATTTTCATAATTTTTTATCATTTCAGCATACATTTTATTTCTTTCTAATTTTGTTTCGGCATAATAATCACTTTTATTTTCTTTATTAACATTATCATTATTTACTTCTATCTCATTACTATTTACTAATACTGCATCACCAATATTTGTTTCATTTTCTTCTTTATTTTCTTCCATATTTGAAACAATTATTTCTTTTTCATCAATTTTATTATAATTATTCTTGCTTTCATTGATTACACTACTATCTGTTTCATTTTTTACCGTATTTGCAGAGGTTTCAACAGAGCCATTATCAAATTTTAAATAATTAAAATATCCTGCTGCAACAAGCATTAATGCTATTGCATATATTGCGATTTCTTTCTTTTTTAAACTCATAATTATTCACCTTCCTTTGTTTTATCTTTTTTTGGAAAAGAGAACCGTCCCAAATTCCACTAGTTTCCTAATTCAAATACTTGTATTCTATCAATACTAAGTCCTGTAACAGCTTGAACTGCACTTATAATGTTGGTTTTAACACCTGCATCTCCTGCTCCTTCAGCTGTTATAACAGCTCCTTCAATTACTGGCATTATTGTTTTTTGAATAATAGGATCTTTAATTCCAGATTTTTCTGTAAAAACGATTTCTTTTTGACTTTCTGTTTCAACTGTATTTCTTGTTCCACCTTCAGAATCTCCTTCTGTTGTTGTACTAGTAGTTGTGCTTTCATCATAAAGAGGTACCACACTACTACTTTCTGAATAATTGACAAAAGCATTAACTTTTCCAACATTTTTTATAGTAGATAATATTTTTTCAAGTTTTTCTTCTAATTCAATTTTCTCTATAGTTTTATCATTATTTGCTAAAATTTCACTAGAATTTCTTTGAACTTCCTCATCTTCGTTATCTAGTTTCTTATCATTTCCGTCCCCAAATGTTTTTCATTAAAAACAAAGTAATTACTAAAATTATTATAAAAAAGCACAAATTTTCAATTTTTCTTTTATTATTTGTTTGTGAATTCTTTTCAGTGATTTTTTTCAAAAAATCTCCCATAATCACCAACTCCTTTTTTCATTTTGGACAGCCCTATTTGAAAATACTTTCATTTAAGACTTTCCCATAGGCAAATTTTATTTTAGTTTTATATTAACAATATCTTTACTAATTTCTAAATATTCTGCAATTTGTTGTTTTATTTCTTCAATTATTTCATCTTTGTTTTCTTCTTTTTGATTACTTTTTGTATTACTAATTTCAACCTTATCAACTTCTATATTTTTATCTACTTTCTTTACGGTTAAATTTATATTATGTATTCCAGGATTTTCTTTATTACTATTCAAATTTGCATCGATTTTACATTTATATATTTCATATCCGTATTCTTTAATTTTTGCATCAATATTTCGTTCTAATTCTTCTATATACAGTTTTTCAAGTCTTTTATCCATACTTTCTTGATTTATATTGCTTTGGGTAAGATTATTTGTAGTATATTTTTCTAAATTAAATTTATCCAAATCAAATAACTTATCTTTATTTACAAATGGTGTAATTATACAATATATTATATAAATTCCTAAAATTGCTTTTATATATTTTTTTAAATTTCCATTTGGCAATATCATTTCAAATATTGTTACAATAATTACAGAAATAACAATTTGCCCAATCCAAGTACTTAAAAAATTTATCATCTATACATCATCCCACTATTTGATATTTTTATAACTAGTGTTATCCCTATAATGAGCAAAACACTTACACTACATATAATTGCTAATAATAGTTTAAAGACATCACTCATTTCTCCTAAAAGCTTTACAATTTTTTCATCAGCTAAAGGTTCTATTGTTGCAGAAGCTAGAGAATACATTATACTAAATGATGCTAGTTTAATTATTGGTAATAAACATATTCCAATAATAATTATTACTCCTACAATACCTACAGCATTTTTTAGAATAACACCACAACCTAAAACACTATCTACACCATCTCCAAGAATTTTTCCGTACTACAGGTATAAGTGAGCTAACAGCTGCTTTTGCTGTTTTAGCTGTTATTCCATCTACAGATGAAGTAAGACTTCCTTCTAAAGAAACAACTCCAATAAATACTGTAAGTATTATTCCTAGTGTCCAAACTATACTTGATTTCATAAATTTTGATAGTTTATTAATTTGTATTCTGTCACTTATTTTTGAAACTATAATTAGAACAGTAATTAATGATGTAACAGGTATAATAATAGCTTTTATAAAATTTGCAATAAATTCAATTAAAAATAATAAAATAGGTTCTAAAACACCACTTGTTGTAATACTTCCTGTATATAACATAAGTGATATTAAAAGTGGAACTAAACTTCCTGCAAATCCTATCATATTGTCAATTGTTTCATTAATACTTGTTAAAATTCCAGAAAAACTTGCCATAATTATTGTCACAATTAAAATATATTGAACATAATAAACAATTTGAGAAACATTCCCGTTTTCTAATCCATCTGTCGCTGATTTAAGTAAACTATGTATTAGTACAATAACCAAAATATTTATAAAAATCTTTAAAGCCTCTGTAATTTCACTTCCAAAGGGTTTTAATATTTTTTTTAATATATTTTGATTATCAATTTTACCAGTAATTGAACTATTAAATACATTTTTTATATCTAAATCTTTAAGATAATCAGGTTCATATTTCTCACACTCTTTCAAAAAATCATTAATTCCAAATGTATTTTTTTGTTCTTCTATAATAGAAGCCGTATCTACCGTATTTTCTGCAAAAACAAATTTCGGTATTAAAATAAAGACAATTAAAAAAATCACTATTTTTTTCATTTGCGAACAATCCTTTTTTCATTTGGGACTATCCCGGCTGCAAAATGGGACAATCTTATTGGGGTAACAAATTTATTATGACTTCTAATAAATTATAGATTATTGGAATTGACATAGATATCACTAGTGCTTTGCTTCCAAGCTCAACTTTACTTGCTAAGGCTGTTTCTCCAGCATCTTTACAAACACTTATTGCAAATTCTGCTAGAAATGCAGTTCCTGTCATTTTAAGTAATATTCCTAAAAACTTACTATTTAATCTTGATTCATTACATATTTTTTTTAATAATTCTATAATATTTGCGAACTTGTCCATTGCAAAAATTAAAATAAGAGCTCCAGCAATTAAAGATATATAAAGAGCAAATTCTGGTCTATATTGTTTTATAATAATTATTAAGATTACTGCTATTATTCCAATTCCAACTATTTTAACAATTTCTTCCATACCTCATCTTCATATAATGATTTTATAACATTATATGACTCCTTTCTGGTAATTAAGATTAATTATTCTAATGTGAAAAATTATAAATTAAATAAAGTCCTTACTGTATCAAACAATGAACTTATTTCCTTTATTACCAAAGTAAGTACAATAACAAGCCCTGCTAAAGTTGTCATCATTGCTTGTTCTTCTCTTCCAGCTCTACACAGTACTTGATGCAAAACCGCAACTAATATTCCAACAGCTGCAATCTTAAAAAGTAAATCCACATTCATTTTAATACATTCCTTTCTAAGTGTTACTTATAAAACATTTATATGACTATTTATAAAGCTTTTTCATTAATTATGTCCTTTAGTTAAGTTATATCTCCAATTTCAATATAACTAAAATAAAATAATAACTATTACTAAACCTGCAATTGTCCCTAAACTTTTAAACATTTTTGAGTTTTTTTTCTTTTCTTCTTCTGCCTGCTTAATTTGAAAATTTAATCTTTCTTTAAATTCATTAATTTCACTTATTTGACCTTCTATATCTGATTTTCCAAGTATACTTCCTAATGAACTTATTGTTTCTATATCCTCATTTTTCAAATTTAAAAGAACTTGTTCTTCTTTAATAGCCTTTTGCCAAGACTCTTCTAAGTTATAATTTTCAATATTTGAACTACTTCTTAAAAAGATATTTTTTACATTTGTTTTTAAACTAATTTTTCCTATATCTTCAAAAACTTCTTTTAACGGTAATTGTGTAAACTTTATTTTATTTTGCAAAATATTTATCAAAACATCAAAGTCTGTTAATTCATTTAGCCTGTCCACATATCTTTTGGATAATAAAAAACCTATACTTGTACTACATGCAATAATAGCTACTAAAACTGTGTATTTAATCATCTCCATAAATACTTACATCCTCTCTCTTTTAAGTATCTCAGTATATAATATATGCAAGCTCTAATACTTTTAGAACTAATTATGTTACAGTTCAGTATTATTCTACTTCTAAAACTTGTCCTTTATTAATTGAATCTAAAACTATAATTTTTTGAATTAAATTATTTTGTATCAATTTACTTAAATTTGGGTTTTCTTTAATTTCTTTTATAGTAGAAGCATGTACTGTAAAAATACCTTTAACACCACTTAATGTAGCTTTTTCTATTGCTTCTATATCATCTTTAGTACCTATTTCATCACATACAATAATTTGTGGTCCCATTGACCTTATTAGCATATTAATTCCAATTGATTTAGAAACATTGTTTATAACATCTGAGTTTTCACCTATATCATTTTGAGGAACACCTTTATACATTGCTGCAATTTCTCCTCTTTCATCCACAATTCCACATATTTTTGAGGAAAAATTTATCTCTGGCATCCCATTTGAAATTTTCCTTACTAAGTCTCGTAAAATCGTTGTTTTTCCACCACCTGGAGGTGATGCTATTATCGTATTAAAAATAGAATTATTTTGTATATTTATTACATATTTTAAAATTACATTTGAAACATCTTTAATTTGCCTCGCTATTCTAAAATTCAAACTTGAAATATAATTTAAATTTATAACTCTACCATTTTCTATTACTGCACTTCCTGTAATTCCAACTCTATTTCCACCTTTTATTGTAATAAAACCTTCTGCAATTTGTTTTGTATATGAATAAATTGACTTTTCACAAATATTTTCAAATATTTCTTGCATTTCTCCTTTAGTTACATTTGAAAATATTGTTATTAAATCTTGTCCAATTTTAAAAGATAAATTTCCATTACTTTTTATCCTAATTTCTTCTATCTTATTTTCTAGATTCTTGTTTTTTTCTAAAAAAGAATTTATAACTGACTTTATGCTCAGCGGGAAATATTCAATAACCTCATTTAACATTTTTCATCCTTTAAATTTACATGTTACAATTCACGGTCAAATTGCTAAAAGCCCGCGCCAAGTTTATATATTTAT
>CAMIVO010000002.1 GCA_946401865.1 uncultured Clostridia bacterium | reverse complement strand
GTAAGTAAAATTTCAATTCTAGATACAAGTAAGCTAATATATGGTAATGATTTAAAAATTGAAAGTGCAAATATAGAAAAAGTAGATGAAAACTTTGTATTAAATGTTTCCCTTGCTGGAACCCAAACAAAATATAATCCAGGTTTAGTTGAAGGAACTACAATTTTGTTAAATGCTTATATTGATATAGATGAAAATGCAGTTAATTCAAATGAACAATTTGTTTTAAATTATTCTAATGAATTAGCAAAAAATTATGAAGATAATGGACAAGAAGTAGTTGATGTTAAAATTGAAGAAATTCCTGAAGAAATAAAAATTCAAAGAGAACAAGAAAGAATAGCAAAAGAAAAAGCAGAACAAGAAAAAAATAACCAAATGAATAAATTAAAAGCTAGTAATTTAGCAACAAATGATAGTATTTCAGCATCTATTAAAGCATATGTTGGTGGAAATGAAATTAAAGATGGGGACACTGTTCATGCAGGTGAAATTGTAAGATATGAGGTAATGGTTGAAAATATAACAGATAATGAATTAAAAAATATTAAAGTAGGAATGACAATACCTGAAAATGCAAAATTTGTAAAATACATAAGAAATACTGGCGTTACTGAAGATGAAACTGGAATACATTCTGCAGTAGATGAATATAAAGAAGAAACAGATAATTCAATTGTAATAGAAAGCTTAAATGCAAAAGAAACAAAAACAATTTTATTTGAAGCAATGATATTAAATAATACAGTAAGTAATAATCTAGAAAATACATTAAAAATTAGTGTAAATGGTTCTGAAATTACAAAAACAATGACTAATGTAATTGAAAATTCAGAAGTAGCTTTAAGAATGTATAGAACTATGAGAACAGATGAAAAAATTATAAAAGGAGAACAATATGATTATTTCTTAGATGTAGAAAACATAAGCAATAGTGATTTATCAAATGTAAATATAGAATTTATAACAAATTCAATATATCATGTTGAAAGAATAAAAGATGAAGATACAGAAACAGAAATAAATACAGATACAGATTCATTTGAAATAAGTAAATTAGGAAAAAATGAAACTAAGAGATATAGAATAAAAGTGTTAGCAGTAAATAATGATGAAAACGCTGTAATAGCTGCAAGAGCTATGGGTAAATATTTCTCTAACAATATTATAGAAGTGGTTGGAAAATACGAAATTGAAGCAACACTTACATCTCCTACTCAAGGTGAAAAAGTAAATGATAAAGATAATATTGTTTATAATATACAAGTCAAAAATACAGGAAATGAAACAATCAACATTCTTCAATTTGAACAAGAAATATCAGAATATGTAGATATAAATACTATAAAAGCTAATGGAAAAGAATTAGAATTTACAAATAATGAGGAAGATGAAGGTGCTTATAAGATAAATTACACATATGAAGAAAAAATTCAAGTAAATGAAACAATTAACATAGAGGTTAATGCAACAGTTAATAATCCAACAAAACATAATATTGAAAATATATCAACACATGTTAATATATCAAATAGCTATATAGAAAAAACTTTAGATAGTATTAGCCATGTATTAGATGGATATAAAGAGGCAGAAACTCCACAAGTTACAATTGGTGAAATTACAAGTGAGCCTATATACACAAAAGATACTGAAAAAGATACTGATAATACCGAGAAAGATAATGATGACAAACCAAAAGATGATTCAGGAAATACCAACCCAAAAGAGGATGATAATACAGGTAATAAAGACAATGAAAATAAAGACAGTGATAATAAAGATAGTGATAATAAAAATACTGACAATGATAAAGAAAATGAAACAAAAACCAATAAATACAAAATTTCTGGCGTAGCGTGGTTAGATAGTAATGAAAATGGAAAAAGAGAGACTAATGAAAGCAAGTTAGAAAATGTAACTGTTAAATTAATTAATATAGCTAATGAAAATATAGTAGCTGAAGTAAGAACAAACGCAAATGGAGAATATGTATTTAATAATTTAGAAAACGGAAAATATATGGCAATATTTGAATTTGATACAGGAAAATATATGCTTGCACAATATCAAGTAGCTGGAGCTGATAGTACAGAAAATTCTGATGTTGAAAATCCAGAAATAAAATTAAATGGACAAGTAGAAAAAGTTTATGGAACAGATACATTAGAAATTAAAGATTCAGATATAGCAAATATTGATTTAGGACTAGTTAATGCAAAAAAATTCGATTTAGCACTTACAAAAACAATTAATAAAGTTACTATTAGTAATACTGAAGGAAACAAAGTAAAAGAATACAATGATGTTAATTCAATAAAAGAAGAAATCGGAGCAAAATATGTTAGTGGTTCTTTAGTTGTTATAGAATATAAAATTAAGGTAAAAAATGTTGGGGAGATTGCAGGATATGCAAACGAAATTGTAGATAATAAACCTTCTGATTTAAACTTTAATTCTAAATTAAATGCAAATTGGTATCAATCTGGAGACAAGGTATATTCTAAAGCATTTGAAAATGTAAAAATAGAACCAGGAGAAGAAAAAGAAATTAAATTAATACTTACAAAAACAATGACAGAAACAAATCTTGGACTTACAAATAATACAGCAGAAATATTAAAATCAGATAATTCTCAAGCAAGACCTGATGAAAATTCAGAAAATGATAAGAGTTATGCAAATGTCATTATAGGTGTAAAAACAGGAGCTGCTGTGACATATATTTCAATTACATTTATTATAGTATTTGCAATTGCAATTGGAACATATTTTGTAAGTAAAAAAATACTAATGAAAAAAGAATTTTAAACAAGAAAGGAGAAAGGTAAACCTTATGACAAAATTAAAAAAGTTTTTAACAATATTTTTAATTTTCTTTGTTACTTTTCTAGTACTTTTTACAAATAAAGCATCTGCAGGAAGTTTGGGAGATAGTTTTACTATAGAAAATGATAAAATAAAAGGTAGTAGTATTTCATCTTTAAATGGAAAAAATTGGAGAGATGTATTATTCTGTATAGAACATGGTGCGGGTTTTGATAATACTGCAAACTATAATGTATCTTTATATTCTGAAAAAGATACAATCTATAGAAGTGATTCTAGCAACCCATTTGAGAGAGCAATAGCATATATTATATATAATGCATACAATGCTAAAGACGAAAAAAATAATAATCAAAGAATGAACAATTATGGTTGGAATACAAATGGAGGAAATAGATTTAACGGAAATAAATATCAACAGGCATTATGGAAATATTTATGGCGAGTTAGAGAAAGCTCATATTATAAAAATTCTATTTTTAGAGGATCTAATCTTGCACCAGTAGATGATAAATTATCTACAACTTATAAAGATGAAACTGAAAAGATTTTTAATGATGCTTACAATAAGGAAAGTATAGATTTTTCTACTGAGGCAGAAGTTAAAATAAAAGATTTTGTAATGGAAGGTTCTACAGGAAGCTTTGTCATTAGTAAATTAAGTAAAAATGCAAAGGTTACTGAAATAGAAGTAACTTGGAGTGATGGAAAGAGTGAAAAATATACCGGTAGTCATCCAAACTTTCAATTAACTAATTTAAGCAATGGATTAAATGGTATTGCAAAAGATAGTAAAATTAACATAACAAATAAAAAAGATTATAAAATAAGTAAAATAGAAGTAAGTGCGAAATGTCAGAAATCTGGTTATGCTGTTAGAATTTATAGATATGGAATTGGAGATGCACAAGACTTAATATATACAGAAATTATAGAACCTGAGGAGAAAACTAATTCATGTAGTGTGGAGGCTGTTTATAGAGGATATCAATTACAATTAAGAAAGGTAGACTATGCTAATACAAATATTCTTTTAAATAATTGTGGTTTTGCTATATATTTGGATGTAGATGAAAATTCAAAAGATAGAAATAATACGAATGATGGATGGCTTGGATATGATACAAATAAAAAGAATGTTGAATTTGGGAAAACATATGCTGAATCATATAAATTTATAACTGGGGAAAATTATTGTAATGTAGGTAATAGAAATGGAAGTATTGTACTAAATAACTTGGTACCTGGAACATACTATATTTTCGAAACTCAAGCAAAAAAAGGGTATAGCTTAGATTCTCAATTTTGGTATAATAAAATTGAAGGTAATTTTACTTTTCCTAAAGGAAAGGAAATAACTGAAAACTATGTATATGGTGGAAATATATTAATAGAAGAAGATGATAAAGGAAGCGGATTTAGTGAAAAAAACACAAAAATAATTACAAATAGAAAAACAACTGAGTTAAAGATTGTAAAAAGAGATGAAAAAAATGCAGAAAAGACAATTGCAGGTGTAGGAATAAAAATATTAGTAGAAAAGATTGAACATGCTGATTATATGGGAGAATTTAAAAATATAAAATTTGTATGGCTAAAAAGAGATGGATCTTTTTCTACTGATTGTAATGACCCTGAATGTGAATTTATAACAGATTCTAAGGGAGAGATAAATATTAAAGGAGTTCCTTATGGAAAATATTATATATATGAGGTAACTCCAGCAGATAATTATTCTTTATCTAGACAAAAAGGATACAAGCAAGGAAAGCCAACTGGTTATGAAGGAACGTTTCCAGAAGAATGGGTTGATTTAAATCCATATTATCTTGACGAAAATTTAAAACCAATAATAATTAAAGATGAAGAACATGGAATAATTAAAGATGGAACTTATACAATTGCATCTTCTATGAATGAAATATACGTTATAGATATTGCAGGAGGCTCACAAGATTCAGGAGCCAATGCTAGAATTTATTACAATAATGGAACAGATGCACAAAAATATGAATTTATATATGTAGGCGATGGATATTACATGATAAAAAATGTAAACTCTGGAAAATTTTTAGATTTATCTGGAGGAATAATCGATAAGCATAGAAATATTCATCAATATGCAGTAAATTATACTAATGCACAATTATGGAAAATAACTCAAGAAACAGATCCTACAGGATATATAATGTATGTAATAAAACCTAAGGGTAATGATAACTATTGCATAGGTGTGAATGGAAATTTGGCAGATAATGGAGCTAATATTGAACTACAAGAATTTAAAGCTAATAAAGGTACGCAAAATAAAGATAATGTGTATTCTCAAAGATTTACATTTTATGAAAATGATATAACTCAATATTCAATAAAACCATTTAATCCTAAAGCACCAGCTGATGATAATACCCAAAATGTTTCTAAGCATTATGTAAGTTTAAAATCTACAAATATAAGGTCTGAAATTTTTACACAGCAGAAGGATAAATTAGGAGCCAAAGAAACATTCCAAATTGTAAGAGCTATATATAAAGAGTGGACAACACCAAAATATTTTATTTATAATAGAGAAGCACAATTTGTATTTGATGTGGCTGGATCAAACGTAACGGAAGTAGAAAATAAAGAAAATGTATGGAAAGGAAAGTTACAACTTTATACAGTAAATAAAACTGGTGCTCAAAAATGGAAACTACAAGATGGAAAAGAAGCAAAAGGGTCAACCAACTATATAAATAATATAAGTTCAATAGAAGATTTAAATACAGGTCATACTTTAAAATTTATTTCTGATGCTAATGAAAATAAACCAACAGCATTTAATTTAGTTGGTAATGTAGTTGGAAAAAATTTACAAGTATATACAGATGATGGAACTGATGCATGCAAGTTTGTTGTAAAGAAAATTAATAATGGTTCTCTAGTAAAACCATTAGAAACCGAGAATTCTCAAAGAATTACCTTCGAGGCAGTAAACAAAGAAGGTGGAGATGGAAAGATTACAATTATAAAGCAAGATAAGGATAATTCTAAAAAGCTTCAAGGTGCCGAATTTAAAATTTATAAAGAAAATGGAGGATGGGTAACTCAAGATGGTGAAGAAATAAGCTATAATACAGATTATAGCAAAGCTACAGCATTTGTAACAGATGAAAATGGACAAAAAGTAATTAATAATTTATATTTGGGAGATTACTATATATATGAAACAAAAGCACCTGCAAATTATTCTTTAAGCCAACAAGAAGGATACCTTAGAGGAGAAAAAGGTTCAGAAAGCATTACTGACAAAGAATGGGTATATGCAGGAAATTGTAAAATAGATAAAACAAGTAAAGAAATAGAATTACCATTAAAGAACGAAAAACGTGGTTCTATTACAATTATAAAACAAGATAAAGATAGCTCTGAAAAGCTTCAAGGTGCTGAATTTAAAATTTATAATGAAAATGTGGGCTGGCTAACTCAAAATGGAGAAAAAATAGAATATAATAAAGATTATAGCAAGGCAACAGCTTTTGTAACAAATGAAAATGGTAAAATAGAAATTAATAAGATAGATTTAGGAAATTACTATATATATGAAACAAAAGCTCCTACAAATTATTATTTAGGGGTACAAGAAGGATACCGTAAAGCAGATAAAGGTTCAGAAAGTATTACTGAAAAAGATTGGGTATATGTAGGATCTTATAAAATAGATGAAACACATAAAGAAATAGAAGTACCATTAAAAAATGATAAACATATAGGTTCTCTATCAATTACAAAACAAGATTCTGATACTAAAGAAAAATTAGTTGGTACAGAATTTAAACTATATGCCACAAATCTAAATACAAACATAATTGCCGGAGGAAAAGGCTGGGTAACACTAAATAACGGACAAATAGGATATAGTACAGATTATAATACTGCTAATGCATTTACAACAAATAATGAAGGAACAGTGTTAGTAGAAAACTTAAGTTATGGTACCTACTATATATATGAAACAAAAGCACCAACTGGTTATAATATAAAAGAGCAAGATTCATATCATGTACAACAAGAAGGTTCTACAACAATTCCTCAAGACCAAGATTGGGTTGCTTTAGGAAATGGACAGATTTCTAGTCAAAATAAAGAAGTTAAAGTAACTTTAAATAACCATAAATATACAAAAATAAAAGGTAGAGTATGGCAAGATAATCCTGATGGAAAAGCAAATGCATATAATAATATATATGATGGAAAAGCATGGACATCTCAAGATCAAAATATAACAAACGATAGCTTAATTAGTGGTATTACTGTAAATTTATATTCAAATAAAAATGGAAATGATGAATTAATTTCAACCACAACAACTGGAGAAAATGGGGAATATGAATTTGAAAAGAAAACAGAAGGAGAACATAAAGGAGATAAATTAACATACTTAGAACTTGAAAATAGTTATGTGGAATTTGTATATGATAATACACAATATGTTCTAGCTACACCTTTTGTAGGAGATGATATGACAGTTAATTCTAAGGCTCAAGCAAAAGAAATAATTACAACTGGTGGAGAACATAATATGGGTGAGCTATATGATGGAAACTTAGGTTTAAATGAAGGAAAAATACCAGGAAAAGCAGTAACATATCAAGAAAATGATGGTCAAACTCAACAAAAGATTACAGAATATTATAATAATGATACATATACTATAGAAAATATTAATTTAGGACTAATAAAAAAATTACCAAATGAGTTTGCAGTTAATCAAGAATTAGAATATGTAAAAATAGTTAAAGAAAACTATACATTTACATATAAATATGGAAAAAATGCAGTTATAGATGAGGATACTCAAAAAACTCAATCAACCATTGCATTCCAAAATTCAAAGAGAACATTTACACATGCTGTATATCCATCTGACATAAAATATAATATAGCAAATGGATTAGATGAAAATGGTGCTAATGCATATAAAGTTTATGTTGTATATAAAATAGGTGTTAAAAATACAACACCACATGATAATCCTGATTTATATAAAGAAGATAAGTTTTATTTAACTTCATTAGTTGACACTTATGATACAACTAGATTACAACTTTCTGCAGATGAAATTGGAAACGATGTTGATGAAAATGAACAATTTAAATTATGGAGTAACAATGATGGAAAAGCAACATATGATTTAACAAATACAAATAATGTTTATAAAGATGGATTAGCAAAAAATGAAACAAAAGAGTCATACATTCAATTTAAAGTAACTCAAAGTGCTCTTACAGATTTAATTACAAAATCTAATGAAGAGCGAGAAAGTATTTTTGCAAATGCACCAACTAAAGTAAATGCAAAAGGATACCATATATATAAAAGAAATGATAAAAACTGGAAAGATAAAGAATTATATACACATAGAACAACTGACACAGAAGCAAATGATGGAGCATTATTTATTAAGTGGAAATTAGCAGACACAAGAAAAATATCAGGTGTTGTATTTGAGGATACTAAAGTAAATCAAATAAAAGATGAAGAACAAAATTCGCGTGAAAACGAAAGAATAGGAAACGGAAAACTTGATATTGATGAAAATAACGGAACATATAAAGAAAATACGGTATCAGATGTTATTGTAAGTCTTATGGACGCAGAAACTAAAAAAGTAGCAAAAGTATATAATGGAGATTTAGTACGAGGGGCAGATGGTATATGGAAAGCAACTTCTAGAGATGCTATTGTTAAAGTAAAAGATGATGGAAGTTATGAGATACCAGATGTTGTACCAGGAAGATATTATTTGAAATTTACATATGGTAATGGAAAGACAGAATACACAGATTTAAATGGTAATAAAATAGAAGAAATAGCAACAAAAATTAAAGGACAAGAGGAGCCAATAAAGAGCTATTTATATAAATCTACAATAATTACCGGAGCTGCTTATAATGCATTTAAAGAACCAAATTCTGAAAATGAAAAAACTTGGTTTTTAGAGAGTATCAATCAAGGAGTTTATTCTATAGCAGCAGATGATGAGAATGAAATCAATGAAAGAATAAAAGAAGGTAACTTAGACAAAGAATTAAATTACGACTATACAACTAAACAATCAAGTTCAACAATTAATGCTAATAGCCCTATAATGAATATTCAATTTGAATATATTCCTGAAACAGAAATAGATGCTAATTTATTACGAAATGATCCTAATAATCAAAATCCATTAAGAACTAATTGTACAGGAATGAGCTTTGGTATAATAGAAAGACCACATGTAAATATTGAACTAGAAAAGAAAATTAAAAATGTAAAATTAACATTACAAAATGGTACAACTATTATAAATGGAGATCCAAAAGATAAAAATGTATCACCTAATTTAGCAAGTATAGATGATTCGAATGCAAAACTTGAATTAGATTCTTCTTATATATATGGATCAAATGCTATTGTAACATATACTCTTTCAGCAGAAAATAAATCTGAATTAGATTATGCTACACCTGAATATTACAAATATGGAGAAGATAAAAATAATTTAGTTACAACTACTGTTACAAAAATTGCAGACTATATTAATAACCAAAATGCATCTTACGAAAATCAAAGTGAGAATGTAAAAGTATTAAATGATACAGAGAAAGACAATTATTTTTCAACAGAGGTATCTAATAAAAATAAAAACTATAAGCAAACAGTATTTATAACTGATAAGGCATTATTACCAGAAGCAGCAACTCCAGATGATTTAAGCAGGTCACGTACTGATGAATATGAATTTACGGTAAATAACTTACTTTCTACTTCAGATGGTGCTCTTGGATGGGAAAGCTATGCTGAAATTATAGGAATTACAAACATTACATTAACACCTCAGTCTGTAAGTAAATCTGGAAACTATGTAGTTGGAGATAATTCAACTAAGGAAGCAGATACAGCAGAAGCAACTATATCTATATATTCTTCAACAGGTGAAAACAGAAATTTAGTTATTTATTATGTAATAGGTGGAGCATTATTAATAATTGCTGTAGGAATTGTGTTAATTAAGAAATTTGCAATTAAAACAAAATAATTATTAATGTAAGATGATTAATACAAACTAATTAGAAATAACTTAAATTTAGAAGTCGAAGGTAGGAAATCCTACTTTCGATTTTTTATACTCTAGGAAAGTAATCATCGTAAGATGATAGACTTGACGTAGAGGATAATATATGCGAACGTTACAAATTCTTGAAGCTATGCTTCATAGAATTTGTTAGTCCGTTTTTTTTAAAACCACACTTGAAATTATATTTTTTTTGTTGTATAGTAATAAAGAAAAGAAAAACGAAATGAGGTATTTCATATGAAAAAAGTTATTATTATTTTTACATTAATTGTAATTGCTATTATAGGTGTAGTTGTTATAAAAAATAATAAAGAAAAAAAATATAATTATAAAATAGAAACTATATCAGAATATAAGTATTATATATATAAAGAAAATAACCAATATGGTGTTATAGATGAAAATGGAAATGTTATTATAGAAGCAAAATACAATAATGTAATTATTCCAAATCCATCAAGAGACATATTTGTATGCTATGTAGATGAAAAGGCTGATATATTAAATTCAAATAAAGAAAAGTTATTCACTAAATATGATTCTGTTGAGCCAATAAAATTAAAGAATGTTGCAAGTACTTTAGCATATGAAAAAAGTGTATTTATATACAAACAAAATGAAAAATTTGGCTTAATAAATTTTGAAGGAAAGGTTCTAACAAAAAGTATATATGATACTATAGAAAATCTTCAACCAACAGAAGGAAAATTTTTGGTTTCACAGAATAAAAAATACGGAATTATAGACTTAAAAGGAAACACCATTCTAAAAACAGAATATGATATATGTAATTCTGACGGATATTATACGTCAAAAGATGAATATGCAAAATCTGGATATATAGTAGGAAACAAAACAAATGAAGGCTATAGATATGGATATTTTAATTATACAGGTAAGAAAATTCTTGACCTAAAGTATAACGATATAGAGAGAGTTTTAAATGAAGATTCTAAAAATTTATATTTAATTGTTGCCTTAGATGGAAAATACGGCTTATATAATAAAAGTAAAAAAATTATTAATAATGATTACCAAGAAATAATTTATGATGATAATGTAGATTTATTATTATTACAAAAAAATAAAAAATTTGGGGTTGCAAAATTAGATGGAAAGGTTTTAATAGATACTAATTGTGATGAAATAGAATCAAAAGGAATATATCTATATGTGAAATCTTCAAACAATAACAAGGTATATGACAATTCTGGAAATATTGTAGATATGAACTTTAACTTAAGTATATATAAAACCGAAAACGAAGATTATAAAATATCAACTATATTAAATAACAATATTACTTATTATGGAATTATTGATAAAAATGGAAATCAGTTAGTTGAAAATAAATATAGATATTTGGAATATTTATTTCAAAATTACTTTATTGCAGTAGATGATCAAGGAAATTTAGGAGTTATTAATAGCAATGGAAAAACAGTTGTAGAAATGAAGTATAACTCATTACAAAAAGTAAAAGGAAAAAATATTGTACAAGCTATTAATGATGAAAAAGTAACAGAAATATATTCTAAAGAATTAAAGAATGTTTTAACAATGCAAGATGCAAACATTTCTATACAAGAGGATTATATAATAGTTTCTAACCAAGATAAAATAATGTATCTAGATAATGATGGAAATATTATTAATGATACTGCAAAATTAAAAAAAGAAAATTATCCAAAAAAAATTGGAGATTTTGAAAAAGAACAAACAACAATTGAAAATATTTATTATGTAAAAAAATAGAATTATATAAAAATAAGATTTTATAGCTTTTATTTGCATAAAATCTTATTTTTGTTTTTTTTCACAAATTTCTTTTTTATGAATAATATGTACAAAAGGAGAATAAGAATGGATACATATTATTTTGATAATGCAGCTACTACTAAAGTTAAAAAAGAGGTTTTACAAGAAATGTTGCCATATTATAGTGAAAAATATGGTAATCCTTCTGCAGTTTATGCAATTGCTAGAGAAGCAAAAAAAGATATTGAAAAATCAAGAGAAAAGGTTGCAAATCTAATTGGATGTGATAAAAAAGAAATATATTTTACAGCATCTGGTTCAGAAGCGGATAATACAGCAATAAAGTCAATTGCATATAAAAATAGGTTTAAAGGAAATCATATTATTACTTCAAAAATAGAACATCATGCAATTTTAGAAAGCTGTGAATTTTTGGAAAAGCAAGGATTTGAAATAACATATTTAAATGTTGATAAAAACGGATTTATTAATTTAAATGAACTACGAAATTCTATTAGAGAAGAAACAATATTAATTAGTATTATGTTTGCAAATAATGAAATAGGAACAATAGAGCCAATAGAGGATATAGCGCAAATTGCCAAAGAAAAAAATATAATATTTCATACAGATGCTGTTCAAGCTGTAGGGAATGTAAATATAGATGTTAAATCAATGGGGATAGATATGCTTTCACTTTCAGGACATAAAATATATGGGCCTAAAGGGATAGGAGCATTATATGTGAAAAATGGTATTGAATTTGATAAATTTATTAATGGTGGCCATCAAGAAAGAAACAAAAGAGCCGGAACAGAAAACACAGCAGGTATTATTGGACTTGGGAAAGCCTCTGAACTAGCTAAAGAAAGCTTAAATGAGCATATAAAAAAAGTAAAAGAATTAAGAGACTATTATGTTGAACAGGTAAATAATAAAATTCCAAATATTAGAATAAATGGTGCATTAAATGCTAGACTTCCTGGTAATAGTAATATCTCATTTGAAGGAGTCAATGGAAATGATTTACTTTTAGAATTAGACAATGTTGGTATTTGTGCATCAAGTGGCTCAGCATGTAATTCTGAAGAAACAGCACCATCTCATGTTTTATCTGCAATTGGGTTAGATTCAAAAACAGCTAAAAGTGCTTTAAGAGTAACTTTTGGAGAATTTAACACTAAATATGAAGTAGATTATTTACTTGAAAATTTAGAAAAAGCAGTAAAAAAATTAAGGAATTTGTGATTAATATACTTAGTCTTTATGTTACAATTCACGGTCAAATTGCTAAAAGTCCACGCCAGGTTTATATATTTATTTTTATGCGTAAATCCCTTTTTTCTAACAAAAATGTAATCAAATATGGAATTTTTTAACGGAAGTCAAGCTTCCTAAAAATTCTCATATTTGAAAACATTTTGTAAGAAAATGGTCCCCGCACAAGTTTACTTTAAAAATAAATATATAAACCTGGCGCGAGCTAATTTATAGTAAGCCGTGAATTGTAACGTCTTTCTTAATAAGAATTCTATATTTATGTAACCTACTTTACAAAATTAAGAAAAAAGGTTATAATATAAAGCATTGAAAGACTAACTATCAATTGTCAATAGAAAATTGAAAATTTTTTAAAAAAGTTTTAAGATTAAAAATAAGCATACTTAAAAGAAGTTTTTAGTATATTTTTTAAAAACTTCTAAAACCGTTGCAACTGTAAGAATAATTGTATCTGAATAATTAATATATGTCAATACTAAAATGCATTGATATATATCAAGTATTGACATATATTAATTATTCAGATTTGAGGTAATTAAGCAGTTGCAAGCAACAGTATTGTTGCAATATGTACTTTGAAAATTTGTTAACTTAAATTAAATGGTATGTTTTCAGTTAAAAGCTTAAAGATAACTCTAATAAGTTTATTGCAAACATGTCCTAAAGCGTTGTTATGAGATTTACCTTTTGAACGTTTAGTGGTATAATATTCATAGAACACATCGTTGTTGTAAACAATAACGAATGATGCTCTGTGGATAGCATATCGTAGGTGTTTAGAACCTCTTTTAGAGATTCTTGTGGTTTTAGCGTTAAAGTTACCAGACTGTCTAACGCTGGGATCTAAACCTGCATATGCTAATAATTTTGTTGGATTACTAAATCTTTTAATATCACCAATTTCACTAAGTATAATAGCACCTAAAGTATATCCAATACCTGGAATTGTGAGTATAGGAGAATTTAGATCATCCATAATTTCTTTAATATTTTTATCTATACTACTAATTTGTTCTTTAAGTAAGTCAAGTTGTTTAATCAAGCATTTAATTTGAATAGAAATAGCTGGATTATCAACACCAATACTTAATTTTGCAATATTCTTTAAAATAACAGCCTCATCATAAGAGTATTTACCTCTTGATGCAGAAGCTAGAAGTTTAGTTAGAGTATCAATTCTAGCTTTTGAAATTTCTAGAGGTGATGAATATTTTTCAAGAAGAGCATAAGAAGTTTTTAAATGTAAATTTCCTTTAAAAAAATTATGCAATTCTGGAAAGATTAAATCTAAACAAGTTGTAAGTTGAGTTTTGAGCCTAGTCTGAGATTGAATAACATCAAATCTAAAACGACATAAGGTTCTAAGCCTAATTGCATTAATATCTTTTTCCTGAATTAATGTATAATCACCTAAAATAAGGCATTTAGAGATAAGAAATGTATCAATCTTATCATTTTTAGTTTTTCTAATATTGGAATTTCTTAGAGAGTTAGTTTGGATAGCATTAATCATTCCTATCTTAAAACCTTTAGGAAATAAAAAGCAAATAAGATTATCTCCATAATGTCCTGTAGATTCAAGTCCAACAAGGCAATCATTAACTGAAAAGGCTTTAAATCTATTAAGAAAAAGGTTAAAACCATCTCTTGAATTTTCAAAAGAAAAAGGTTTTACTAAAACTTCGCCATCTGAGTTAACAGCAGAGGCAAAGTGAGAATTTTTGGCAATATCAATGCCGATAAAAATCATAAAAGATCAACTCCTTTGCAAATAAATTTATAACACTTGTGACATGGTCCACTTAGTTTTATTACTTGTAACCTTGCATGAGATAAAGAGTCTAAGCTCTATCTAACTAATAACCAATTAATAATAAAACTGTGGCAATATTCTTTCAAAAGTAGTCAAAGCTACAAGGAAAATGAAAGAGTCCACAGTGTTAACATAAATTATACCATAAATTGGTATAAAATGCTATAACAGGTTTATAGGTAAATCCTTTTTAAAAAACCTAAATATATTATACAAGGAAAAGTATAAATTGAATATAAAAGAAAAATATATGAAAAAGGCTCTGCTACAAGCTAAAAAGGCATATAACAAAATGGAAGTACCTGTAGGAGCTGTAATAGTTAAAGATGGAAAAGTTATAGCATCAGCATATAATCAAAAAGAAACTAAATTCGATACTACAAAACATGCTGAAATAACAGCAATTCAAAAAGCAAGTAAAAAACTAAACTCTTGGAGACTTAATGATTGTGAAATGTATATTACACTTGAACCATGTCCAATGTGTGCAGGGGCTATAATTCAATCCAGAATAAAAAAAGTCTATTATGGTACTCCAGATGAAAAAACTGGTGCAGTTGGTTCTAAACTAAATTTATTTAAAGACTACAAATTCAACCATAAAGTTGAAGTTGAAAATGGAATTTTGGAAAAAGAATGTAAAGAATTATTACAAAGTTTTTTTAAAGAATTAAGAAATTTAAAAAGAAATGAGAGGTATGGAAATAATAAAAATGAATAAACAAGCCCTAAGTAAGAAGATGATACATATATGTATTACAATAATTTTAATAATAGGAATACTATTTACAGCAACAATTTTTGTATTAAGATATGATGAAAAAGGTGAAATAAATATGCCTTTTTCAATTTCAAAAATATCTATCATTTCCACAGTTGATGGACAAGATGTGGAAAATTCAGAACATAAATGGGAAAAAATTGTTAATCAAAATAATGATATATACATATATGTAGAAAAAAATCCACAATATGACAAAACTGAAACTATATCATCTATTGTATTGGATAATTTTCAAACAGAGAAAAAATCTAATATTGGAGAAATCAAGTTTTATAAACAATGTCAAGATGAAAAAATATTATATAAAAATATAGATGAATTTTCATTTGAAAAATTAGAATATATTGGAACAAAGGAAAGTAATTCCAAAAATTTAGAAATATCAAACCAAGGTGGAATTATTGAATTTAGATGTGCTAATAATAATATTGGAAAATATATATCAAATGATGATACAGAAATTAATTATGAAGAATTGCTTAAAAAAATAAATGTAAAAGAAGAAGACATAAAGGTTAATTTGCATTTTGACTTAATAATTAATTTAGATTCAGGAAAATCCTTTAAAGCAGAAGATATAACTATTTCAGTACCAAATTCTGATCTGATAAACAAAGGAAAAGTTGGAAAAGAAATAGCTTTTCCAGAGGGAATTGTTTTTAAAAGAATAGAAAATTAAAAAAGATCTACCTAAGGGAGAACTTAAATAAGGATAAAATTGTTCTTATTTGGTTCTTCCTTATTTTGGCTGATTGTTAATATTTTTAAAGAATATGTTTATATTCAGATATTTCACTTGACAACAAGAAACAAATGTTTTATAATATGCAAAGAATTTATAAAGATTGGATGTGTTATTATGAGTAAAGAATTTATACAAACAAAAATGAATGTAAATAATAGACAAGTAAGAGTTATGAGAGTAGATAATGTAGATTATATTTCTTTAACAGATTTAGCAAAATATCAAAATGAAAATGATCCATCTGGAGTTATACGAAATTGGATGTCTAATAAAAATTCATTTGATTTTTATAACCTTTGGGAAGAATTGCATAATGAAAATTTTAATTCCGTGGAATCACACAGAATTAAAATTGATGAAGTTGGTTATAATCGTTTTACTATGACACCAAATCGTTGGAAAAAAGATTTTAATGCAATTGGAATTATTCCAAGTAGTGGAAAATACAGTGTTGGAACATTTGCACATCCTGATATCGCATTTGAATTTGCAAGTTGGCTAAATGTAGAATTTAAATTATATTTAATTACAGAATTTGAAAGATTAAAACAAAATGAAAGCTATCAAAATAAAATAGAATGGTCTGTAAGACGAGAGCTTGCAAAAACAAATTATAGAATACATACTGATAGTATAAAAGAAAATATCGTTCCTACACTTACTGAAAAGCAAAAGCTATATGTTTATGCAAATGAAGCAGATATTTTAAATGTTGCATTATTTGGAATGACAGCAAAAGAATGGAAAGATGAAAATCCTTCTTTAGATGGTAATATGAGAGATTATGCTAATATTCTTCAGCTAGTGATTTTAAGTAATTTAGAAAACTTAAATAGTGAAATGATTGCTCAAGGATTAGAGCAGAAAGTAAGGCTAGAAAGACTAAACAGTATAGCTAAAAAACAATATAGTATTTTGCAAGATAGTAAAGGAATTAAGAAATTTGAAATGTTAGATGATAATAGTAATATTAAATTGTTAAGTAAAAATAAACTAAAATAGCAGATAGACAATATGTTTATCTGCTATTTTAGTAAAATATTTTTTAAGTAGACCTTTTTATTTTGTTCCAAATATTCTATCTCCTGCATCACCTAATCCTGGTACAATATATGCATTTTCATTTAGTTTTTCATCTACAGCTGTTGTATAGATTTTAACATCTGGATGAAGTTCTTCTAATTTTTTTATTCCTTCAGGAGCAGCTATAATACATAAAAATTTAATATTTTTTACTCCATCTTCTTTAAGCATTGTTATTGTATCACATGCAGAACCTCCTGTTGCAAGCATTGGGTCTAAAACAATTGCTTCACGAGAAGCTATGTCTTTTGGCATTTTATAATAATAACGTACAGGGTTATGTGTTTCTTCGTTTCTATATAAACCAATATGACCAATTTTTGCGTTTGGAATTGCTTTTAGTAAGCCATCTAACATTCCTGTTCCAGCTCTTAAAATTGGAACAAATGCATATTTATTTTCATCTAATTTTTTTGCTTTGGTTTTACAAATCGGAGTTTCTATTTCAACTTCTTCAAGTTTAGCATCTGCCATTGCTTCATAGCATAAAAAAGTTGCTAATTCTCCAATTATTTCTCTAAATTCTTTTGTTCCTGTTCTTTTATCCCTTATAATTGCAAGTTTATGTTGAATTAAGGGATTATCTAGTACAATTGCACTCATTTTTTTCTCCTTTTATTTAACTTTATTTTCCTCGTCTGGTATAATTAAATTTAACAATATTCCTGCAATAGCAGCTAAACTCATTCCTGAAATTTGAACTGAAAGACCATTTCCTGTTGCAATTGAAAATGCTGCTCCTCCAAGTCCTAATACAAGCATTGCTGAAGCAATTATAATGTTTTTATTTTTAGTAAAATCTACTTTGTTTTGAATTAAAACTTTTAATCCATTTACTGAAATAAATCCATATAAAAGTAGAGAAACTCCTCCAAGTACTGAGTTTGGAATGGTTTGTACTAATGCAGTAAATTTTCCTAAAAATCCTAAAATGATAGCAAATATTGCTGCTAAACCAATTACCCATACTGATGCATTTTTAGTCATACCAACAACAGATGTGTTTTCTCCATAAGTTGTATTTGCTGGTCCTCCTATAGCTCCTGCTACAAATGTTGCAATACCATCTCCTAATAGAGTATTTTCAAGTCCAGGATTTTTTAATAAATCTCTATCAATAATTGCACTTAAAGCTTTGTGGTCTCCTATATGTTCAGCCATTGTAACTAATGCGATTGGTGCCATAGTTAAAGCTATCATTATGTTTGGAGTATAATGTACAAATGGTATATAAAATTTTGGCATTTGAATCCAATATGCTGTTTGGATTGCACCAAAATCGACCAATCCAGCTAAACAAGCAGCTAGATATCCAGCTATAATTCCCATTAAAAATGGTATTATTTTGAAAAATCCTTTTGCTCTTGTCATAACTAAAGCTGTAGTCATAAATGTAATTAATGCTACAATAGGCCCTTTCCATTTTGCACCACTAACTTTTTCTTGTTTTACTGATTTAATAATTACTGTTTTTCCTGTTTCCTCATCAATGGTTTCCTTTGTTACTATTATACTATCATCTGTAATTTTAACAGACTCATCTGTTATTGTTTCTTTCGCAATACCATCAACATATTCTACTTTTGCATAAGGTATTTCATTATATTGAACATCAAAAATATTTCCAACGGCACTACTTGCAAGTCCAAGACCTATAATCATAATCATTGGTCCTATAACAATTGGTGGTAAAACTTTATCTAACCAATTTTTTCCAATAAATCTAACTATGATTGAAACAATAATGTATACAAGACCGACAACCATAATTCCTGTCATAGCTCCGGCTATTCCACCAGATATTCCACCATTATTAGCACTTCCAGCTAAATATGATGCTATAATTGGTGAAATAAATGCAAATGAACTTCCTAGAAATACTGGAGATTTTGCTCTTGTACATAAAATATAAATTAATGTACCTAATCCAGCTGAGACTAAAGCAACTTCTATAGATAATGCTTGCCCTTGAACTCCTGCTGAAGCAATTCCTGCATTTACTAAAATTGGAACTAGTACTGTTGCACCAAACATTGCAAAAACATGTTGAAATGACATTATAATCCACTGCCAAATAGGTGGTTTTTCGTTAACATCAAATAGCAATTTTTTTTCTTCCATTGAAGATTCCTCCTTTTAATTTTTTTTTTGTGCAAAAAACCCAAAAAAAAATACTATTAGAAATAGTATTAGATAAATAAAGTGAAAAATAGAAATAGAACTTGTATATTACAAGCTAATAGAATAATTTTGAAAAATTTTTTTCTATTTAGTATTTTTTCCATTTTTTGCACCTCGACAAAATAATACATCATTCTACAAAAAAATGCAAGTGTTTTTTTAAATTATAAAAAAATTTCAAAATACCTCTTGCCAAATTTTAAATTTTATTGTATATTATGAAAGGCTGTAAAAAATGAGGAAAGGAAGGTAAAGTGAAAACATTTTTTGATGGAGTATTTGTATCAAATAAAGTCTTAGAGGAGGCTGGAATACATTACCCCATAAAACTAGAATATTATAAAACTTTAATAGAAGAAAATGTTGAACCAAAATTTGGAATAGAAGTTGTAAAAAAAGAGTATAAAGATGGGATGGTTAATGTTGAAACAAAAGAAGTTAAAAACATTATAAATGACGAGGAAACACAAAATGCTATTTTAACAATATTAAGAAACAATGAAGTAACCCCATTTGGATTAGAAGATGTACTACAAGAAGTTTTATAAAAGATAGTTGACTTAAGTCAAACTATCTTTTTTATATTCTTAGGAAAGTCATCTACGAAGTAGTGAGTTTCCTTAGAAGATAAATCTTAGTTTCGGTTTTTTTAGACTCTAGGCATTGACTTTTAAAAAAAAAGTATATATAATTTACGAGAATTTAAAAATGAGGAGGAAGTATATCTAATGGCAGATAAATTAATTGTTGTGGAATCCCCTGCAAAAGCAAACACAATAAAAAAATTTTTGGGTGGAAACACAAAAGTTATAGCTTCTATGGGACATATTAGAGATTTACCAAAATCAAAACTTGGAATAGATGTAGAACACGATTTTGAACCAGAATATATAAATATAAGAGGTAAGGGTGATTTAATTAAAACACTAAAAAAAGAAGCTTTAAGTTGTAAAACTGTTTACCTTGCAACCGACCCGGACCGTGAAGGAGAAGCTATTGCTTGGCATTTAGCTTGTATTTTAGGTGTTGATAAAAAGAAAATTACAAGAGTTACATTTAATGAAATAACAAAAACAGCCGTACAAAAGGCTATGAAAGAACCAAGAGATATAGATATAAACTTAGTAGATGCTCAGCAAGCAAGGAGAGTATTAGACAGAATTGTAGGGTATAAAATAAGTCCAGTTTTATGGAAGAAGGTTAAAAGAGGGCTATCTGCAGGTAGAGTTCAGTCTGTAGCAGTAAAATTAATTGTTGATAGAGAAGAAGAAATAGAAAAATTCATTCCAGAAGAATATTGGAATATATATGTTAATCTATTAGATGAAAAATCAAAAAAAGATTTTGTAGCACATTTTACAGGACGTGAAGGAAAGAAAATAGAATTACATTCAAAAGAGGATGTAGATAATATTTTAAAAGAAATTAAAAATGCAAAATATATTGTTACAGATGTAAAAAAAGGAGAGAAAAAAAGAACTCCTGCACCACCTTTTACCACAAGTACAATGCAACAAGAGGCATCAAGAAAAATTAATTTTACATTAAAGAAAACTATGAGTGTTGCTCAAGGCTTGTATGAGGGAGTTAAGTTGCCACAAGGACTTACAGGTTTAATTACTTATATGAGAACAGATTCAACAAGAATTTCAGATGAAGCAAGAGCTGTGGCAAAAGAAGTAATTTGTAAGAATTATGGTGAAAAGTATTATGAAAACAGATTTTATAGAACTTCAAAAGATGCTCAAGATGCACATGAAGCTATTCGTCCAGCACATATTGAAATTTCACCTGATGAAATAAAAGAATATTTAACTTCAGATCAATATAAATTATATAAATTAATTTATAATAGATTTTTAGCAAGTCAAATGTCTCCTGCAATTTATGACACAGTAAATGTTTCAATTAATGCAAATAAGTATGATTTTAAGGCAAGTGGACAAAATTTAAAATTCAAAGGTTTTATGACATTATATGTAGAAGGAACAGACTCTAAGGAAAGCGAAGAGCAAGAAATGTTACCAGAACTTAGTGAAAATCAAGAAGTAAAACTTATAAAAGTTGACCCAAAACAAAGTTTTACAGAGCCACCAAGTAGGTATACTGAAGCAAGTTTGGTAAAAGCATTAGAAGAAAAAGGGATTGGAAGACCTTCAACATATTCTCCAACTATTTCTACAATTTTAGATAGATACTATGTAAAAAAAGAACAAAAACAACTTGTACCAACAGATCTAGGAAAAGTAGTAAATAAGTTGTTAGTAGAGAATTTTTCAGATATTGTAAATGAAGAATTTACAGCAAATATAGAAACAAACTTTGACAAAGTTGCAGAAGGAAAAGAAGAGTGGAAAAAAGTTATAAAAGATTTTTATAAACCATTTATAAAAGAAGTAGAAAAAGTTGAAAAAGACTTAGAACATGTTGAACTTCAAGATGAAGTGTCAGATGTTGTCTGCGACAAGTGTGGAAGAATGATGGTATATAAATATGGAAGATATGGCAAGTTTTTAGCATGTCCAGGTTTCCCAGAGTGTAAGAATGCAAAACCAATAATAGAGACAATAGACGTACCATGCCCTGTATGTGGCAAAACGGTTATTGTTAAAAAAACAAAAAGAGGAAGAAATTTTTATGTTTGCGAGGATAACCCGGAAAAATGTAACTACATTTCATGGAATAAACCTAAAATAGGTGAAAAGTGGACTCCAGAAGAAAACGAAAAAGTAGAAAAAAAGAAGACAACAAGAAAAAGAACTAAAAGAAATAAAAAACAGAAAGAGAGCAAAAAATAAAACAATACAATAAAAAAATAAAATAATTGAATAATCGAATAATTAAAAGAATAAAGTGACTTAAAAAGAAAAAACGATATCAGTTTTAAATTGATGTCGTTTTTTTTAGATTTTTTCTCACCATTTTTTCTCATAATTCGTCAAAATTTTCTATCAAAGAATACAAATTGTTTTTTTCAAAACAGTGATATTTTCGAATTAGCAAAATTGAGATGAACGCCTGAAAGAAGGGTGGTGAGAAGAATGAGCTGGTGGGAAGCATATGTAAGATGGTTAGCTAAGTGGCTATCATAATATAATGAAGCAGTATAAGGAATACTTATATTGCTTTTTTATTTCTAATACTATATAATAAAAATAGATTATGTATGGAGAAACATAAGTATGAAAATTGATTTAAATATTAACGATATTAATATAGAAGTATACTTCTTAAAAATATTAGTAATTTCAATGGGAACATATTTATTTAATACCAAAATATTAAAAAAAGAATTTAAAACAAAAAAAATACTAAAGAGTTTAATAGCTATAGTTATAAGTTCTTTTTTAGTTATGGAAATTAGGTATAAAACTAATACAATAACAAGTATAATATTTTTAGTCTTTTTATTAAGTATAGTATATTCTGAAATTGAAAATATAGAGGTTTCATATTCAATATTAATAAATTCAATATCTTTAAGTATAAATTATATTTTATTTGCAACAGCAACTACAGTAACGTATCTTATAAACATTTTTATAAATGATAATATTAATGATTTTTTAAACTTAGTAATAATTATTATTAACTATATAATATTCTTAATAAGTATTTTAAAAATAAAAAGAATAAAAAATGGAATTGCCTTTTTAAATATTTATATTAATAGAAATAATATTTATTTTAGTTTATTAATATTTAATTTAAGTATTTGCATTTTATTCTTTATTGCAATTTTATCTAATATAAGTTATATGCCTATTTCTGAAGGATTTGCTATTGCTTTCATAATCTTCTCAATCATCATGTTCCTCACCATCAAAAAATCCATCGAAGCTTATTATAAGCAAAAGTTGCTTATACAAGACCTAAATGAAACCAAAAAAGAATTGGAGGAAAAGAAAAAAGAAGTAGAAGAATTAGAAGCGGAAAACCTAAATTTTAGTAAAAAGAGTCACTCATTGGCTCATAAGCAAAAATCTTTAGAATATAAGATAAATAAATTATTAATGAATTCAGAAAATGCTAAAGAACTGGGAATAGAAAATGAATTAAAAAATCTTTCAAAAGAACTATATGAAAATTCTAAATTGCCACAACTAGAAAAAACAGGCATCACAGAAATAGATGATATGCTTTGTGTTATGCAAGAAGAGTGTAGAATAAATGGAATAGATTTTAGTTTACAATTAAAAGGTAATATTTATCAAATGACAAACAATTTTGTAACAAAAGAAGAACTCTCAATTTTACTTGCAGATCATATAAAAGATGCAATAATAGCAATTAATCATACAGATACTATAAACAAAACTATAATGGTAAGATTAGGTAAAATAGATGAAAATTTTGGTCTCTATATATATGACTCTGGAGTAGAATTCCCAAAAGAAGTTTTAGAAAACTTAGGTAAGAAACCAATTACTACATATCCTAATGAAGGTGGAACAGGTATGGGATTTATGAACACATTTGATACTTTAAATAAGCACAATGCAAGTTTAATTATTGAAAGTATTGGCAAACCTAGTAAAGATAATTATACAAAAGTTATAAAAATTATATTTGATGGAAAAAATGATAGAATATACAAATAAAAATCAAATTTATGTTTGACAAAATAAAATTTGTATGGTATTATTATGGCAAATATAATTTACGAGGAGTGAATATTATGAGAAAGAAGAAAGAAGAACTAAATAAAAGAGAAAAAGCAATTTTAAAGTTTATCGAAAAAAAGATTAATGAAGATGGATATCCACCATCAGTTAGAGAAATTGGAAAAGCTGTTGGTTTAAGCTCAACAGCTACAGTACATGGATATTTAGCAAAATTAAGAGGAAAAGGATATATTAAAAAAGAAGATAAAAAAGGTAGAACATTAAAACTATTAAAAGGTGGAAATGGAATGCCTATAGAAAATACACAAAAGAATTTCTATTCTCAAAAAGAATTAATAGATGTTCCTCTAGTTGGAAAAATAACTGCAGGAATGCCAATTTTAGCAGTAGAAAACATTACAGATACATTTCCAATTCCAATAGATTTTGTTGGAAATTCAGAAACTTTTATGCTTACTGTTAGAGGAGAAAGCATGATAGAAGCTGGAATTCTTGATGGGGACTTTATATTAGTTAGAAAACAACCAGATGCAATGAATGGTGAAATTGTAGTTGCATTAATAGAAGATGAAGCTACAGTTAAAACATTCTACAAAGAAAAAGATCATATTCGTTTACAACCTGAAAATTCTACTATGGATCCAATTATTGTTCCAGATTGCAATATACTTGGAAAAGTTATAGGTGTATTTAGAAGAATGTAGGAGAAACATTAATGACACAAAAAAATATAAAAAAAAGTAAACACAATAAAAAAAGTAAAAATAACAAAAGCTATAAAAAATTAGCTTTTGTTATTATATTAATTTTATTGTGTTTTATTATTATAAAAAACAGACCTGAAAAAAATAATTATAAAACAACACAAATTATTTTAAACAGTGAAAATATTACAGCTCAATTAGAAAAAGAAATAATAGTTGAAGATAAAATAATTTATATGAGTTATGAAGATATAAAAAAATTTCTAGATAGTACTTTATATACAGAAAATGAAACAGGACTTGTTATTACAACAAGTGATAAAAAGGTTGGAGTAATAGATTTAAATGCTCAAACATTAAAAATAAATGGCTCAAATGTAGATGTTAAAAATATTGCTAAAATTAATAATGAAACAAGCTATATAGCTATTTCAAACTTAAACAATATATATAATTATAAAATTGAATACATTGAAAAAAATAATATTATTACAATAGATAATTTAAATAAAAAATGTATAAAGGCATACACCAAAACAAATGTAAAAATAAAAAAGGATAGTAGTATGTTCTCAAAGTACATAGAAAAAGTAAAAAAAGGAGATTGGTTATATTATATAGAGGACAAAGACGGATATTCAAAAGTAAGGACACAAAGCGGAAACATAGGATATGTAAAAAAGAAAAAATTAACCAATTTTGTAAATGAAAGAGACGATTTTATAGAAGCCACAAAGACTTTTAAAGAAGAGGAATCTATAAGTAAAGATATTACGAATGTAGATATTTCATCTTTTGAAAAAAGACAAAATATTATTAATTCTCTATTGCAACAAGCAGTAAAAAATGATAAGATGTATGTAAATATTTCATATAGTGGCGAGAACAGTATAAATTATGAAAGATTTAAAATAGAGGCTGTTCCAATGCTTAAAGAATGTGGAATAGAAGTAAAATTTTAATATTTAAGTTTCTGAATTTAAAGTGCAATTTAATGAAAGGAATATAATAGACTATGGGAAAAAGAATTTATATTATTTTAGGTATAATATTTGCAATTATTTTAATAGGAATTATATCAGTTTTTACATGGTATAAAATTGGAACACAAGCACCTAAAAATGAGAATAATAATGAAACAATTGTTGAAATTAAAAGTGGTACAAGCACAGTGGAAATTCTAAAACAATTAAAAAATAATAATATAATAAGAAATGAGCTTGTTGCTAAAATATATATTAAATTAAATAATATAGCAGGCTTACAAGCAGGAAAATACTCATTTAGTGGACAAAATTCTTTAAAAGATGTATTAAATACTTTAACAACAGGAAAAGTAATGGATGAAACAGTTAATATTACATTTAAAGAAGGCAGAAATATGCGTTACATTGCTTCAACAATAGCAGAAAAAACAAATAATACAGCAAATGATGTATATAATGTATTGCAAGACAAAGAATATATTACATCTTTAATTGATAAATATTGGTTTTTATCTAAAACTATTCAAAATGAAAATATTTATTACCCATTAGAGGGGTATTTATATCCAGATACATATAGTTTTGAAAATAAAGATGTAGATGTAAAAACAATTTTCGAAAAAATGTTAGATAAAATGAGCAAAGTTCTCTCAAAATATAAAAAAGAAGGGCAAGATGGAGAAACAACAGAAAATGTTTCTGTACATCAATTACTAACAATAGCTTCTATTATTGAATTAGAAGGAAATAACAGTGAAAATAGATCTAAAATTGCAAGTGTAATTTACAATAGATTAAATGCAAATATGTCACTGGGAAGTGATGTTACAACATATTATGCAATTAGAGTAGATATGGGAGAAAGGGATTTATATGCAAAGGAAATAAATACTTATAATCCATATAATACTAGAGGACCAAATATGAACGGAAAATTACCGGTAGGGCCAATAGCAAATCCTTCAGAAGAATCTATTACAGCAGCACTTAATCCAGCTAAAGAAAAATATTTATATTTTGTTGCAGATAAAAATGGAGATATTTATTTTTCAAATACTTATGAAGAACATCAAAATACCATAAACACATTAAAGAAAAAAGGTTTATGGTATACATATGAGAATTAATACTTTAAATATATTATACATATATAGTTTTATTATTAGTATAAATTACAAAGCCAGGTTTACTTCCACTTGGCTTTTTTACATTTAATACTTTACAGTAGTCAACTGGAGTATGAGATGAATTTTTTGCTTTACTATGTTCAGCTGCGAGTTTAGCAGTTTTATATATTATTTCTTCTGGCACAATTTCATTAGGATTTGTTTTTAAAATTACATGGCTTCCATGAGTGTCTTTAGTATGAAACCATATATCTGTTTTTTTAGCAAATTTACATGTTAAATAATCATTTTCTAAATTATTTCTTCCTACAAAAATTGTATATCCATCTATAATATATTTTAAAGGATTAAACTTAGCATTTTTATTTTTTGTTAATAATTTTGCTTTATTTTTTTTGATATTGTTCTTTTTTTGTTTCAATTTTAATTTATCACAGAATAAAGAACTTTCCGAAATTTCTTCATATACCTCTTCAAGTTCACTAAGAGAAGTACATTCATTTATTTCATATACAATACTTTCCATATAATTAATATCTTGAATAGTTTCTTGTTTTTGAGTTGATACAAGTTCTAATGCATTTTTTAATTTTGTGTATTTTTTAAAATACTGTTTTGCATTTCTAGATGGTAGATATTTAGAATCAAGTGGAATTTCAATTAATTCATTATTATTATAATAATTTTCTAATTCAATTGATTTTAAGTTTTTATTAGGTATTTTGTATAAATTAGAAGTTATTAATTCACCATATAATCTATATTTATCTCTGTTATCACATTCTAGAAGTTTGTTATCTATATTTTGAAGTCTTTTTTCATATTTTTTTAAAGTAACTAAGATTAAGTTTAAAATACTGTTTCTATAATTTTTAAATAATTCAGAATTTTCCTTTTTATAATAAAATTCATCTAAGGTATAATTTACAAAAAACGGACTTGATATTACATCAGAATTACATAGAAAATAGTCTTTTTGATCAGCTAAAATTTCTACAGAAGGATTGCTAGAATTTATTATTTGTTGTATTTTATTATAAATTTTTTCTAAAGAATCCTTAGATAAGTTTGATATAGCTAATTTTTTAACTATGTTTTTTACAAAAGACATGCTAATACCATTAAATGTATCTGAAATTATTTTTTCAATACTATAATCGGAAATATTGTTATTTGTAGTATTATTAGATGAAGGTTCTATTAATTTAGATTCAATTTTAGAGTAAAAGTCATCAAAATTTTTTAATTCCAAAAAACTATATTTAGTTGTTTCTGGGAAAATATATTTAGATGTTGGATAAACATCTCTATTTGAATGTTCTTCAACAGAAGTATGTCGTAAACTATCTATTATAATATTTTTTTCATCAACTAAAATTATATTACTATGTTTACCCATTAGTTCTACAATAAGTCTTTTACTTATTGGTTTATTAGGATTTTCGTTATTTTCTAAATCAATAAAAACAATTCTTTCTAAATCTATAGATGAAATTTTTTTTATTTTAAATCCATTAATGTGTTTTCTAAGTAACATACAAAAATTAGGAGCTGAAATAGGGTTTGGTTGTTGGTGTGTTGTTAAATGTATTCTGCAATTATTTGCCGAAATACATAAAAGTAATGCCAAATTTTCTCCTTTTCCGTATAGACCAATGATTATTGTATTTTTATCTGGCTCATATATTTTATCTATTTTATAATTTATAATATGTTCTAATTCTTTTGTAATTGTTTTTGTAACTATTCCATCAAAAGCCATTTGTTTTCCTCCAAATACCAATATTTTAGCACGTTATATGAAGATTATCAAGTTGTTTGACAAAATATGTATTAAAGTGATAAAATAATTTTTGATTTTATTATAAAATAACAAAAAATAGATATAGTAATATAAGAAGTAAAGATAAAATAAAAATTAAATATTTTGTCTAATTAGAAAAAGAGGCATACTTAAAATGGAATATTATGTAAGGAGAAGAAAAAGAAAATTAAATTATAGGCATATGTTAATAGCAATTATTATGATTATAATAATATTGTTATTAATAATTTTTGGTGTAGTAGCTGTTCAAAATCATAAAGCTGAAAAAATTAGATTAGAAGCACAAAAAAAAGCTGAAGAAGAAGAAATAATGAGAATTGCTATTGAAACACAAAAAAAGGAAGAGGAAGAACGCCAGAGACAAAAGGAAAAAGAGGAAGAAGAAAATGCAACTGGAATTATATATTTAACTTTTGATGATGGACCAAGTGCTAGTTCTACACCTGTTATTTTAGATATTTTAAAAAATAGAGGAATAAAGGCTACTTTTTTTGTACTTCATTATAGTGATGAAAATGAACAATATATAAAAAAAGAAAAAGAAGAAGGTCATACTATAGCTCTTCATGGTTATTCGCATACTTATTCTGAAGTATATCAATCAGCTGATACCTGTATTGAAAATTTTAAAAAAATTGGAGATCAGGTATATCAAACAACAGGTATACAATCAAAAATAATAAGATTTCCTGGAGGAAGTTCAAATGTTATAAGTAAAAAATATTGTCCAGGTGTTATGACAGAACTTGTAACAAGAGTAACTGATATGGGTTATAGATATTTTGATTGGAATGTAGACTCTGATGATGCAGGACATGCAAAAACATCTCAAGACATATATAATAATGTAACTTCAGGAATTAAACCAGGAAGAAGCAATGTAGTATTAATGCATGATTTTGCAGGAAATCATAAAACTATGGATGCATTAGATTCTGTTATAACTTGGGGATTAGAGCAAGGATATGTGTTTAGAAGAATTACAGAAGAAACACCAATGGTTAAACATCATGTAAATAACTAATTGGAGCAATACTCAAGTGGTTGAAGAGTCCAGTTTCGAAAACTGGTAGGTCGAGCAATCGGCGCGGGGGTTCAAATCCCTCTTGCTCCGCCAAATGAATAGAGGTTGAAATGAAAGAAAATCTTTTAAAGAAAATTAAACTTTTCTTAGAAAATTTAAATAAAGATCATGTAAGCGAATCTTCTGCTCAATGTGCATATTATGTAATATTATCTTTCATACCATTTCTTATTCTTTTATTAACATTAATTCAATATACAAATATTGATTCAGAGGAATTATTAGAAATTTTGTCAAATATTATTCCTTCAAATATGAACGGATTTATTATAGGAATTGTTAGAGAGGTTTATTCAAAATCATTAGGAACTATTTCAATTTCATTAATATTTACTTTAATATCAGCTGGAAAAGGACTATTTGCTTTAACAAAAGAATTACAAACAATATACAACAATTCTTTAAACCAAAAGAAAAAATCATGGATTTATTTAAAAATAGCTTCACTGATAGAAACAGTAATATTCATTGTATTAATTGTTATAGGATTGATTTTACTAGTATTTGGAAAAACAATTATTTCAACAGCAAAAGAACGCTTTGGACTATTTGAAAATTTTACATTTATATCATCAATAATATATCGCATTATTTTTGTATTAATTGTATTTGTAATATTTTTATTTGTGTATACGTTTATGTCTAGGCATAAATTAACATTTAAAAGTCAAGTAAAAGGAGCTGCTTTTTCTTCATTTTTATTAAATATAGTTTCATTTGTTTTTTCTAGATATTTAAATATTTTTAAAGGTTTTTCTAGCACATATGGAAGTTTAACAACTTTAATGCTAATTATGATGTGGACATATACTTGTTTTTATGTTATATTTTTAGGTGCAGAGATTAATAAAAATTTATAAGGGAGAAAAATTATTATGAAAAATAAATATTTAAAAGTTTTATTTATGATAATATTTTTTATTGCTATTATAAATATTAAAACAAAAGTACAAGCAAATTCTATAAGTAGTATAAATATGGATATATTTATAGATAATTATGGAAATGCTAATGTTACAGAAACTTGGCAATGTAATACAAGTCAAGGAACAGAAAGTTACCATCCATATTATAATTTAGGAAATTCAAGTATTACTAATTTAACTATATCTGATAAAACAAAAACATATACAACTTTAGGTTCTTGGAACACTTCTGGTAGTTTAAGTAGTAAAGCTTATAAATGTGGAATAAATTATATTAACAATGGAGTAGAAATTTGTTGGGGAATAAGTAGTTATGGTTCAAATACATATATTGTAAAATATACAATAACAAATTTTGTATCTAGTCTTTCAGATTCTCAAATGGTATATTGGACTCTAATTCCATATGACTTTTCAAATTCTATAGGAAGTGTAAAAATAAAAATTCATTCAAATAAATATTTTCAAGATACCATAGATGTATGGGGATATGGAAATTATGGTGGACTTTGCTATGTTAATAATGGTGCTATTTATATGGATTCGGATGGAAGACTTGGAACTTCTGAATATATGACAATTCTTGCAAAATTCCCATTAAACACTTTTAATTGTGAAAATGTATTAGATTATGATTTTGACCATTATTATAATATGGCAGAAAAAGGCTCTAAAAAATATAATAAAAAAAGTGAAAGCAGTACGAATTCTATTTTTGCTGTATTTACAATACTTGTTCAATTTGTGCCATTTATATTTATAGCATTGGTAGCTAAGGTTACATCAGGAAAAAAATATGGATTTAAATATGGACCACTTGGAAAAAAGATTCCAAGAGATGTAAATTATTTTAGAGATATACCGTGTGATAATGATATTTTTAAGGCCTATTATATAGCTTACCAATATAATATAATAAAAAATAAAACTGATATTTTAGGTGCAATTATATTAAAATGGCTAAAAAAAGGAATAATAAAAACTGAAAACAGAGAAGGCGGAAAAATATTTAAAAAAGAAAATACTGTAATTTTACTTGGAGATGAAAGAAATAGAGCATTAGATAATACAAAAGAAACTGAATTATTTCACATGATGTATGTAGCCAGTAAAGATGGAATATTAGAAAACAAAGAATTTGAAATATGGTGCAGAAAAAGTTATAGTAAGGTATTAAGCTGGTTTGATGACATTTTAGAAGAACAAAGAAACAAATTATATGAGGAAGGACTTTTAACAAAGCAAAATAGTGGTGTAGTATTTATAGATAAATATACAGCTACCCCAGAATTAAAAAACGAAGCTATGAAACTTGCTGGATTAAAGAGATTTTTACTAGAATATACTTTGATTCCAGATAGAGATGCGATAGAAGTAGAACTTTTTGAAGATTACCTGATTTTTGCTCAGATGATGGGAATTGCAAAACAAGTATCAAAACAATTTAAAGAATTGTACCCAGAAATGATAGAACAAACAAATTATGGAACATATGATAATATAATTTATATTAATTATTGTAGTTCAAGAGGAATTGCAAGTGCCAATTCTGCAAGAGCTGCTGCTCAAAGCTATAGTTCAGGAGGAGGAGGATTCTCTTCTGGAGGCGGAGGAGGAGGCTCTTTCGGTGGAGGCGGAGGAGGCCGGAGGCTTCCGTTAAAAAACAAAATCAAAAAACATTTTTCAGATGAAGAAATTAAAGAATTTAGAGAAACTGTAGAAAAAGGAGCACATTTATTTTTTAAATATGCAAAACAAGGAGGAATTAAGAAAGAAAAATATGGAGAGAATTCAATAAAGTTTTATTGTTAAATTTATATATTAATTTTAGAGGAGGAAAAAGTATGTCAAAAAAATTTCAAGTAATAGGAACATTTCATGAACCAAATTCCTTTCATGATCCATATGAACAACGTAGAACAGGAATATTTTCTAAAGAAGGAAAAACAGTTTATTTTGGGGGATCTGGAGAACAGGAATATGGAGTAGAAAGAGAAGAATTAATATTAAGAGATAAATCTTTTACACCAGAACAAAAAAGCAATGCGTTAAAAAATTATTTTAAAAGTCCAATTGGAAAATATCCAGAGAGTGAATTTGAGAAAGATACTGAGGAGAATATAGCTAAAAAAATTAAAGAAATGCAAAGTTGGATAAAGAGATATAAGGAATATCTTACTGATGAACATAGACGAGAATTGGAAGATTATATTAAAGAAATACAGAATAAATACGTATCAAGAGGTGATGATAGAGGAGAATAGGCAAAATATATTTAATGCATAAAAAACCCATATTTGCAAATAATAAATGCAAATATGGGCTTTTTGGTGGAAATAATATGAGATTAATACTTAAAAGCTTCATCTCTCGAACGATAATCTTCGCGACGAGGGCCTACTCCATATTCCAAAATTTTCTGTCCTATAACCTTTTCGATTAAGAGGATATAATTTTTAATAATATCATTCTTACTCATTCCTTTTATGGACATTGATAAATAGAGAGGCTTGTAATCGTTAAGATTATATGGCCATCTATATGTAACATTACCAGTTATTTTATTTTTGTATGCAAAGCATACTTTAACAGTATCAGTTACTGCAGGAAGTTCAGCTATTACATCCATGCAGTTTACTGAGACATTTGCACCAGTAAGTGCAATGGTGTGTCTTACTAGTGGACCATCAAACCAACCTAAGTCACGCTTACGTCCAGTGGTAACACCGCGTTCACAGACCATATCATCGATAAATTTGTCGATATTTTTTTCATCGTCATTGAATTTGACAATAAAAGGACCACCTCCAACTTTAGATGTGTAAGCTTTGCACATCATTGTTGTTCCATCAGGAAAATCATAGATAGTCAAACCGCTACCTACAATTCCACCAACATCTGTGCATGGAGTTGATGTTACGAAATGTCCACCATTTCCAAAGAGAGGATCAAGGCCAACAGCCTGGCTTACTTCAAGTAAAACTGCCCAACCGCCTTCTTCACGACAACGTTGAATAATTTCAACACTGTCAACAATGTTTAATTTGTGGATTGCTTTCCAGATTTCTTCCACATATTCTTTAGAAAATACTTTTTTGGTAAGCATAACGTTTGTTTCTTCTGGCTTTGTAGCTTCCTTAACGTCAACAGGAAGAATTGGATTGCTAAGAAATTTTTCACGCAGTTCATCTGCTGATTTGCACTTAAGCGCATCTGCAAATGTTACGTTAAATCGGAAGCCACGGATTCCTGCTCCAGGTCCAACTCCAGAACCTGTTGTTCCAACCTTGGACTTCATATCTTTGTGCTGTGCTTCGCACCATCCATCAAAGATCCTCTCAAGATTGGTTACTATAGTTGCTCTTTCTGCAACCATAACTATTTCTCTTTTTTTTAGGGGAAGCTTTTCCATTTCGTTGAGAACTCTTATAGGATCTATCAGCATTCCAGCTCCGAGAAGCATGATGTCTGCTGAAAGACCTGCACTAGTCAAATAATGGAAATCGTATTTTTTATTATCAACCACAACAGTATGTCCGGCGTTTCCACTTCCCTGTCCTCGGATAGACAGAATTTTCAGTCCACTTTTTTTGTATTTTTCTGCGAGAGCATCGACTTTTTTGCCTTTACCTTCATCGCCAAACTCTCCTCCGAATACAGCTGCTCCATGTTTAAATGGAATAAATCTACTAACTTTGCATTCTTCAAAGCTAACATTATTCTGAGAATCTTTCCAGATTATCTCAGAGTTAAAATCTTTCATTTTCCAGGTTTGGTCATTTGGAATACTCATATTAATTTCCCCCTTTTTATTATTATCATAATAAAATTTAGATTAATAACACAGTTAAGCTACATTTTATATAGAATATTGCAGTACTATGATAACATAATAGCATAAAAAAATCAACATAATATATATGGAAGTTCGTATAAAATTTTTTTTATATAATGAATTTAGATGTCGTTTTTAATAATAAAATAATTAGAAAATATTGATAAATAAAAATATGAATATTATTTAGAGAATGCATAAAAAACCTATATTTGCAAATAATAAATGCAAATATGGGTTTTTTTGTGCTAAAAAAATCCCCAATTAAAAAATTTGAGGGAATTTATATGAGTAATTATAGAAAATTATCAATTGAAGGAGCTCTGCTAAATAAGCAAGAGCTTTATGGTTATTTAGAAAAATTAGCTGCAGGTCATACAATTTGCCAAAAAAGTAATAAAATTACTTATCCAATACCAAGAATGATGGAAAATTATGAGGTAATAAAAGAAGTATATAATTTACTAAATGAAAATGTGAAAAATAAAATTCAAATTCATCCAGCTGGTGAATGGTTGTTAGATAATTTTTATGTAATAGAAGAAGTGGTAAGGTCTATTGAAAAAGAAATGACATTAAAAAAATATAAAAATTTTGTAGGACTTTCAAATCGGAAAATATCAAGGCTTTGCAAGAATATATGTATTAGCATCACAAATTGTAAATTATACAGAAAATAAAATAAGTAGAGAGATTTTAGAAGAAAGTTTAAAGGCATATCAAGAAAAGAAAAATTTAAGTATGGATGAAATATGGAATATAGGCATATTTATGCAAATAGCGATTATAGAAAATATAAGGCAAATTGCTGAAAGTATTTATATTTCTCAATATGAAAAATTAAGAGTTGAAGCTATGATAGAAAGGTTAGTAGAAAGAAAACCTAGAAGTGAAAGAAAATATAATATTTATAAAAATTCAAAAAATATAAAAATAAAAATGTATGATATAAAATATCCATTTGTTGAATATATGTCTTATAAACTAAAAAAATATGGTAAAAAAACAGAAAATTTTTTAAAAATATTAAATGAAGAAGTTGAGAAAACAGGTGCATCAGTTTCAGAAATAACCAAAAGAGAGCATTTCGATATTGCAATAAATAAAATTGCTATTGGAAATGCAATTACATCTATAAAAAAATTACAAAGAATTAATTTTCTAGAAATATTTGAAAATATAAATAAAGTAGAAGAAATATTAAAACTAGATCCTGCAAAAGTATATGATAAAATGGATTTTAAAACAAAAGAAAGTTATAGAAATACTATAAAAGAAATTTCCAAAAAGACCAAAATTTCGGAGATGTATATTTCAAAAAAAATATTGGAATTAGCAACTAAAGCATATGAGGAAAATTATAAAAGTAAAAAAGCGCATATAGGTTATTATTTACAAGATGAAAATATAAATATTTTATTGGAAAAATTGCAATGCAAAGAGAAAAAAGTATTAAGTAAAAATAAAAAAACAAAATTATATATTGGTACTATATTTGTATTAACTTTTATTATATCAGGATTATTTGCAACATATTTTCCACAAAGTAATAAAAAAATGTGGATAAAGCTTAGCAGTTTTTTAGTTTTATTTATTCCAATTTCAGAAATTATAATTCAACTTTTACAATATATTTTAAGTAAACTTGTTAAACCTAAAATAATTCCTAAAATGAACTTTGAAAGTGGAATTCCAGAAAATGCTTCTACTTTTGTAATAATACCTACAATAGTAGACTCTAGAGAAAAAGTAAAAGAAATGTTTAAAAACCTAGAAATAGATTATATTGCAAACAAATCACAAAACCTTTATTTTTGCTTACTTGGGGATTGTAAACAATCCAATAAAGAAACAGAAAATTATGATGAAGAAGTTATTCGAAGCGGACTAGAAGAAGTAGAAAGATTAAATAAAAAATACTCAAATATAAAATTTCCAATATTTCATTTTATTTATAGAAAACGTAAATGGAATGAAAGTGAAAAAGCTTATTTAGGCTGGGAAAGGAAAAGAGGAGCAATTACAGATTTTACAGAGTTTTTGCTTAATAATTTGAGTGAAAATGAAATTCAGGATAAATTTAACATAAATACAATTTTAGAAGTAAAAAAAGAAATTCCAAAAATTAAATATATAATAACATTAGATGCAGATACAGATTTGATATTAAATTCAGCATTTGAATTAGTTGGTACAATGGCACATATTTTAAATAAACCAGAAATAGAAAATAATAAAGTAGTTTCAGGTTATGGTCTTATTCAACCAAGAGTTGGAATAAATTTAGATGTTACTTACAAGACTTTATTTACTAAAATATTTGCAGGAATGGGTGGAACAGATTCATATTCAAATGCTATTTCAGATACTTATCAAGATAATTTTGGAGAGGGAATTTTTACAGGTAAAGGAATTTTTGATTTAAAAATATATTCTAAAATTTTAAAAAACGAAATTCCAGAAAATACTGTACTAAGTCATGATTTGCTTGAGGGTAATTATTTAAGATGTGGTTTAGCTACAGATATTTTAATTATGGATGGATATCCTACAAAATTTTCAAGTTTTATTACTAGACTTTCAAGATGGATTAGAGGAGACTGGCAAATAATTAAATGGCTAAAAAACAAAAAATTAAATCTTCTTTCCAAATATAAAATATTTGATAATTTAAGAAGAAGCTTGTTAGAAATATCTGAAGCATTTGCAATTGTATATTTTATTACAATTGGCAAAATATATAATTTAAATATAATTATTCCAATATCAATTATAATGTTAACAATTATTTTTCCATATTTTTTAGAAGTATTAAATAATATTATTTTTAAAAGAGAAGGTGAGCAAAAACAAAAAACATTTACACCCAAATTAGATGGTTATATAGGTGCTATTTGTAGAGCTTTTATAACATTTATAGTTTTTCCATTTAAAATGTGGATTAGTTTAAAAGCAATTGTAAAAACAATATATAGACTTGTGATTTCTAAAAAACATTTACTTGAATGGATGACTTCAGAAGAAGCAGAAAAAAATTCTAAAGAAGATATTTTAAGTTATTATAAAATGATGTTTATTAATGTAGTTATTGGAATAATATTTATTTTATTTTCTAAAAATATTTTTGCAATAATAGCTGGAATTTTATGGATTTTTGCTCCACTATTAATGTGTTATATTAGTAAAGAGATAAAAAATATTAAACCAAAAGATAAACTAAATAAAGATGAAATAATTTATATAACTGATGTTGCTAAAAGAACTTTTAATTATTTTTATGAAAATATAAATGAACAAAATAATTATTTAATTCCAGATAATTATCAAGAAGATAGAAAAAATTTATATGTTGATAGAACATCATCTACAAATATAGGATTATCTATTTTGTCAATAATTGCTGGATATGATTTAGAGTTTATTTCTTTAGAAGAAACAAATAATATTTTAAAAAATATTATTGAAATAGTTTGGAACTTAAAAAAATGGAATGGTCATTTATATAATTGGTATAATATAAAAACTCTAGAGCCACTTATACCTGAATACATTTCGACAGTTGATAGTGGAAATTTTGTTGGGTATTTATATGTATTAAAAGCTTTTTTAGAAAATCAAAAAAATGATGGATTACGAGAATTAGTTTTAAAAGTAAATAATTTAATTGAAAATACAGATTTTTCAAAATTATATAGTAATGAGCATAGACTTTTCTCTATAGGATTTAATGTGGCAGAACGGAAAGCTTACAGATTCTTATTATGATTTATTAGCATCAGAGGCAAGACAAGCAAGCTTAATTGCAATAATAAAAAGAGATATTGATGAAAAACATTGGAATGCATTAAGTAGAACTTTAACCGTTTTCAACAACAAAAAAGGACTAATTTCTTGGTCTGGAACAGCATTTGAATATTTAATGCCAAATATAATTATACCTAGATATAAAGGAAGTTTAATAGATGAATCTAGTAAATTTGCTGAGATGTGTCAAATTGAATATGCAAAATATTTAGGTACGCCATGGGGAATTTCTGAATCGGCTTTTAACGTAAAAGATTTACATTCAAATTACCAGTATAAGGCATTTGGAATTCCATGGCTTGGATTAAAAAGAGGATTAGCAGATGAAATAGTTATTTCAAGTTATGCAAGTATTTTAGCAATTACAGATTTACCAAAAGAAGTAATAAAAAACTTGAAAGAATTAGAAAAGCTGGGAATGTATGAAAAATATGGATTTTATGAAAGTATAGATTTTTCTTATCAAAGAATAAAAAAAGATGATAATTCTAACCAAGTAAAAACTTATATGGCACATCACGAAGCATTAAGCCTTCTTTCTATTAATAACCTTATAAATGATAATATTTTTCAAAAAAGATTTTTACAAAATCCTGAGGTCGAGGCAGCAACAATTTTATTACAAGAAAGAATGCCTGAAAAATTTATTATTACTAAAGAGGAAAAAGAAAATCCAGAAAAGTTAAAATATCAGGATTATGAGAACTATTCTGTTGTAACTATAAAAAATGATAATAAGAGTTTAACAAGATCTAATGTAATTTCTAATGGATATTATACTTTAGCTATAAATGATAAAGGACAAGGCTTTAGTAAATATAAAGATATATTTGTAAACAGATTTAAAGAAACAGATGATTATAATCAGGGAATATTTTTGTATTTAAAAAATATAAAAACAGGAAAAGTTCTAGAAGTAGCTAAGGAAAATAATCAAGTATTATTTATGCCAGATCAAGTTTGTTTTGAGTCTAAACAGGAATTTATTAAAACAAAATTAAAAATCACTTTAGATCCGGAAGAAGCTGTTGAAATAAGAAGTTTGGAAATAGAAAACACCGGAAATAGGGAAGAAGTGCTTGAAATAACATCACTTTTTGAACCAGTTCTTTCTACAAAGTTGCAAGATGTTGCTCACCCTGCATTTAATAATTTATTTTTAATGTTTAATTATGATAATGAAAATAATATTTTAGAAGTAAAACGACGTAAAAGAGGAAAAAACGAAAAATGTATGTATTTAGAAACTTTATTTACAACAGATGCAGAAATTATAACAGATAATGAATTTGAAATTGGAAAAGACAAAATTAGACAAAGAGGGGATTTAGGAATTCCAATAGCAATAGAAAAATCTTTACCATTTTCAAAAAAATTAGGATTAGAGCCTGAACCAGAAGTTGCATTAAGAAAAACTATTAAAATTTTGGGAGGAAAAAAAGCAAGTATAAATCTTGTTATTTCAGTAAATGAAGATCAAAATCAAGCAATTGATAATTTAAATAAATATAGAAATTTGGAAAATATAAAAAGAGTTTATGATATATCTAAAGCGAATATTGAAGCAGAGTGTAGATATTTAGAGGTTAAAAACAGTGAAATAGAATTATATCAAAAAGTTCTAGGATATATACTTTTTGAAAATCCTATAAAATCGAGACAAGTAAAGAAAATAAATATATCAAATTTCTCACAATGTGATTTATGGAAGTATGGAATTTCTGGGGATTTGAAAATTATTTTAGTAAAAATTAGAGATATAAATGATACTGATGTAATTAACCAAGTTCTAAAAATGTACGAATTTTTTAGAAGCAAAAATATCCAAATTGATTTAGTATTTTTAGATGAAGAAAATCATAGTTATGAAAATTATGTATTAGAGGAAATTAATTTACAAATTGCAGATAAGCATTTAGTATATATGATAAACCAAAGGGCGGGAATATTTATATTATCTAAAAGTGAATTACCAAAAAAAGATTTAGATTTATTAAATTTTGTTTCTAGTTTTACAATAGATACTCATCAAGGGGATTTAAGCCATTTAATACAAGATTTAGAAGAAGAATATATTGGAAGTATTCAAAATATTCCAGATGAAGATATAGATATAGAAATTCATGATGAGAATTATACAACACAACTTGATTTATTAAACAATCTAGAAAATAAATATTTAAATGAATATGGTGCATTTTCACCAGATGGAAAAGAGTATTTAATTAAAGTTAACAAAAATTCAAGATTACCAACTGTGTGGAGCCATATTATAGCAAATGAGAAATTTGGTAGCCTAGTCACAGAAAATATGGGAGGATATACTTGGCATAGAAATAGTAGATTAAATAGAATAAGCAGTTGGCAAAATTCAGCCTTTTTAGATATACCATCAGAAATAATTTATATGGAAGACTTAAAAACAAATAAAAAATGGTCTCTTGGATTGAATCCAATGCCAGATGAAAATGATTATAATATAATATATGGATTTGGATATGCAAAATATATTCATGAAAGTCAAGGGATATTACAGGAACTCGAGACTTTTGTACCAGAAAATGATGCAATTAAAATAAACCTTTTAAAATTAACAAATAATACAATAGAAAGAAAAAAATTAAAAATTGTTTACTATATAAAGCCTGTACTTGGTGAAGATGAAACAAAATCAAATGGATATATAAAAATAAATTATGATGATAATTCTAATGTAGTAATTGCAGAGAATTTATATGAATCTGAATTTAAAAGCAAGGTTTTTGTAAGTAGTTCAGAAAAAATAAAAAGTTTTACTGGAGATAAAAACTTATTTTTAGGAAAAGGTGGAATATCAAACCCAGACGGGCTTTATAAAGTAAGACTTAATAATAGTACAGGATTTGGAAGACAAAATTGTATAGCTATTCAAATAGAAGTTGAATTAGAAAGCATGGGGTCAAAAGAAATTGTATTAAACTTAGGTGCTGAACAAAATTTAATAGATGTAAAAAATAGTGCATATAAATATAGTAAAATACAAAAATGTAAACAAGAAAATGAAAATGTTAGAACAAATTGGAAAGAAAGATTGGAAAAACTACAGGTATATACACCAATTGAATCTATAAATATAATGTTAAATGGATGGACCTTATATCAAACAATAGCAAGTAGATTACTAGGAAGAACTGGATTTTACCAATCAGGTGGAGCTTATGGCTTTAGGGATCAACTTCAAGATACACTATGTTTAAAATATGTAAATCCAGAGATGATAAAAAAGCAGATTTTAAAACATTCTAAACATCAATTTATTGAGGGAGATGTTGAACACTGGTGGCATGAGGAGACATCTCGTGGAATAAGAACTAGATTTTCAGATGATTTATTATGGTTAGTTTATGTTTTAGAAGAATATATAGATTGCACAAATGATACTTCTATTTTAGATGAAGAAACACCATATTTACAAGGAAATGTTTTACAGGAAAATGAAGAAGAAAGATATGATATATACCAAGAATCTGGAATAAAAGAAAGTATTTATTTTCATGTTATAAGAGCTATTGAAAAGTCTTTAAATTTTGGAGAACGAGGACTTCCTAAAATAGGAACAGGAGACTGGAATGATGGGTTCTCTGAGGTCGGAAATAAAGGAAAAGGTGAAAGTGTATGGCTAGGATTTTTCTTATTTCATGTTATTCAAAGATTTTTACCATATATTAGAAAAAAGGGTGAATATGAGAGGTATGAAAGATATTGCAAAATTTTGACAGATTTACAAATAGCTTTAAATAATCAAGGTTGGGATGGAAGATGGTTTAGAAGAGCATATATGGATGATGGCAAAATTTTAGGAAGCATAGAAAACGAAGAATGCAGAATTGATTCAATTGCACAAAGTTGGTCAGTTATTTCTAATGCGGGAAATGAGGATAAGAAAATAATTGCAATGGAAAGCTTGGAAAATCATTTAGTAGATAGAGAAAACGGAATAATTAAATTACTTGATCCTCCTTTTAATAAAGGGAAATTAAATCCTGGATATATAAAAGCTTATTTGCCTGGAGTTAGAGAAAATGGTGGACAATACACACATGAGTATTGTTATTGTGGACAGTTTTTAGCAAATATGCTTGAAATCTGGGCAAAGAAAGAAAATGGCGATAACAACAATACACCTATAAAATATTGATACTCTTACATATATATTACGAAAAAGTTCCGTAAACGGAAAAAATTCGTAATGAAAAACAATATTATCCTTAAAAAGTGTCGAGCAAAATGGTTAAAAAGTGTCGACTAAAAAACTTGAAAACATATAAAATACTCAAAATTTGCACAACAAAATAGTCAAAAAATGCACAACACATATTGAATAAATTTATAAAACTCCGATAACATTTGACAAAAGGCGAAAAAAATGGTAAAATATTACTAAAATATGAATAAAGCACAAAAATAGTCATAAAATAGTAATAAAGAGGTGAGTGAAATGAATTGCTATAATATGGTGTTAGAATATATAAATAAAAATGAAAAAGGAATACCAATTTTTATTGAAGAAATTAAAGAATACATTATTAAATTCTATAATGAAAAAGATAAAGAAAAAGTTTTCAATAATGTTAAAGCAATTTTAAATAGAATGAATAAAGAAGGTATTATAGAAACAGCATATAAAGGTATTTATTATATTCCAAATGAAAACGTATTTGGTAAGATGTTATTAGGAAATAGACAAATCATTCAATATAAATATATAATGGATAAAGACGGAAATGTAAAAGGATATGTTACTGGAGCGAAACTTTTTAATGAGGCTCATTTAACTACACAAGTTCCAAACATTATAGATATTGCTACAAATGAATGTAAGAACTTTAATAAATATGAAAACAAGAATTTAAATGTTATAATAAGAAAACCAAAAATAGAGATAAACAATGAAAATTATAAATATTTACAATTATTTGACTTGATAGAGAATAAAGACAATATAGGAATTGAAGTAGATAATCCAGATGAAATAATCTATAATTTCATTGAAGAAAACGAATTAGATTTTGAAAAGATAATTAAATATGCTATGGATACAAAAAGTAGAACTGTAATAAACAAAATACTTGTCCTAGCAAGATAGGAAATGAAAATGAATTTACATTTAAACAAAGAACTATTTAGAGAATTTATAGATAACTTAAATACAAAAACAGGAATAGATTCAGATATTATTGAAAAAGATTATTATGTATGTACCATATTGAAGGAATTATCAAAGAATCAAAATGAGTTGCAGGCATATTTTAAAGGTGGAACAGCAGTATATAAAATATTAGACACAATGAATCGTTTTTCAGAAGATATAGATTTAACAGTAAAAGTTCTTCCTGAACAATCAAATACTAAAAATAAAAATAGACTAAAGGAGTCAGCTCTAAGTTATGAAATAGAAGGTTTAGAATTATCAAAAGATGAGTGTATTGATAATAAAGGAAGTGTTACAGGAATATACAGATACAATTCTATTTACGATACTAGCAAAGATCCATTACATAGAGCAGGAATTATACAAGTAGAAGCAACATCTTTTACTGTTAGTGAGCCTTATAAAAAATATAATATAGAACCACTTATATATAAATTAGCAAACGAAAGTGAGAGAAAAATTTTAAAAGAACAATTTGAAATATCAGATTTTGATATAAATATTATAAAACTTGAAAGAATGTTTATAGATAAAGTTTTTGCAGCAGAGTTTTATTATATTAGAAATATGTATAAAGATACATCAAAGCATTTGTATGATATTACAATACTAGCACAAACAAATGAAATTAAAGAATTGTTACAAAACAAAGAAGAACTAGAAAAACTAATTTCATATAAAAGACAAGAGGAGAGTATTAGAAAAGGTGGAATTGATGCTGATTTGAAAATTAAAGACTTTACTTATTTAAAACAAGACTTTAATGAAGATTTGTTAAAAGAATTTGAAAATATGCAAAACAAATATGTACTAAATGATAAATATAAAATAGAAATCAGTGAAGTAAAGATTACTTTAAATGAAATAATAAATAATAAAAATATTATATAGACGAAATAAAAGAAGGAGATGTATATGAATTATAATTTTTGGGGATTAGATATAACAATGTGTTTTGGAAAAGATTGTCCAATAAAAAATGATTGTATAAGATATGTAGCCAAACCAGAAAAGTATCAAAGCTATTTTGAAGAAAGTCCATATAATGATGGAAAATGTACTTGTTATAGGGATTATAGAGAATATGATGAAAAATATATAAAAGAAAATTTTTTGAAATGTCGATAGAAGAGGAGTAAATAATATGGAAATAAATGAAATAGTGGAAAAATTAAAATATTATACAGAAGATTTACCTAAAGAGGCATTGAAGGAAGCAATAAAACATAAAGAAGAAATAACGCCAAAGTTACTAAAAATGTTAGAATATACAAAGAATAATCTGGAAAAAATTTATTATGAAGAAGACGAGTTTTTTGGCTATATTTATGCAATATTTTTACTTGCAGAATTTAAAGAACAAAAAGCTTTTCCATATTTAATAGATTTAATAAATAGAGATGAAGATGAAAATGAAGATATAGTTGATTATATTATAGGAGATGACTATCCCGAATATTTACCAAGACTTTTAGCGAGCACATACAATGGAGATGACAAAGCATTATTTGATATAATTGAAAATACTGGTTTAAATGAATTTGTAAGAAGTAGTGTACTTCAAACTTTTGCAATTTTATATCTTAATGGTATAAAAGATAGAGATTTTATAGTAAGTTACTTTAAGAAATTACTAGATGATAAAAAAAATGAAGATAATTCGTATTTGTATGAAGAGATTTTTGTAGAAACAGAACATTTAAGATTAATCGAATTGGATGGTATTATAGATAAGATATTTAATCTTATAGAAGACAAAGAAGAAATACATGAATTAAAAGATATATTTGCAAATGAAAACTATAAGATTAACAAAAATTTGTATCCATTCAAGCCTTGTTATGAATATATTTATGACACAATAGGAATAATGGAAGAGTGGCAATGCTTTAGATATAGAGAAGATGAAGAATTTGAACAGTCTGATGATAATAAAGTTTGTGAATATATAATATCTAATAGAGCAAATAATATAGAAAATAATCATGATTTAGGAAGAAATGATTTATGCTATTGCGGAAGCGGTAAGAAATATAAAAAATGTTGCATGAATAAGGATAAATCAAAAGATATTGAAAAATTAGATTTTATAGATCGTTGTATATCTAAAGCCGAATGGTATTTAAAAAGAAAAGAATCGAAAAAAGCACATGCTCTATATAGAATGGCTTGGTTTGATGTTAAAGATATATGTAAAGAAAATAACATTAAGAGTATAAGTGAATACGATGAAAAATATGAAGGATATGATAGTTTGTTAAATTGGCTTCAAGATTATGACAATTTATTAGAAATGTGCGATGAAGAAGATAAATTATATGAAAGACTTGAATTATGGGATAGCGTAGAAGAAATATTTGATTTGAACAATGAAATCAATTTGTATTGGAAAGAAAGAACTATTAGAGAAAAGGCAAATACAGAATTTAGATTAGGTAATGAGGAAAAAGCAACTGAAATAATTGAAAAATATTTAAATGAAAAAGAAAATTGGGTATGGGGATATATTGAAATGGCAGATTGGTATGACAATAAGAGAGATGAAGAACACTATAACCTAGAAAAAGCCAAAAATATTCTTTTAAAAACAGAACAAATTAAAGACATGGAAGATATGGATGCAGTATACGAAAGATTAGAAAGCATATATGACAAATTAGGAGATAAGGAAAAATCAAAAGAATATGATCAAAAATGGAATGAATATGTGCATAGAAAATAAGTTGAAAAGGAGTAAAATATGGTTACATTATCTAAAATAATAGAAGGATTAGAAATGGTAGATGATATTGTTGATTGTTATTACAATCCAGAAAAAGATGAAATCTTTTTATCAAATATAGGAGAATATGGAGATTTAACAGAAGATGAAATTGATGAATTATTTGAAGAATCAATAATACTACCTACACAATATGAAATAAATGAATATCAAATGATGGTTGATTTTATAGAAACAATTGAAAATATGGATATAAAGAATAATTTACAAAGACTAATACAAGGCAAAGGAGCGTTTAGAAGATTCAAAGATTATTGTGCTGAAATGGATATAATTCAAGATTGGTATGATTTTAGAGATAAAAAATATAAAGAAATAGCAATTGGTTGGTGCAAACAAAATGAATTGGAATATAAGTAAATATTAAAATGTGAAACAAAATTATATAAAAACAATAAAAAGCTTCATATTTGAGATAAACCTTAAGAGAAAAATCTTAGGGTTTATTTTTTTGCCTAAATTTTTATTTGAAGTAAATAAAAATGCCACAGAATTGATTGTGAGAAGAATTAAAAACAGAAGAAAGGAGAGTTATATGAGCAAACAAAGATTAAAAGGATTATGGATTCCAGCAGAAATTTTATTAAACAATGATTTATCGGACAAAGAAAAATAATATTATCAATGGTTTTATATTTAAGTGATGAAACAGGAAGTTGTTTTGCAAGCAATAAATATATAGCAAGTATTGTAAATGTAACCTCCGACAGAGTTTCAAAAATAATAAGTTCACTAAAAGATAAAGGATATGTAGATGTTAATTTAAAATATAAAAAAGTTACCAAAGAAATTGAAGAAAGACAAATTATGCCTATTACAGAAAATATTAATAGGTATAGTAAAAAATACCTAGAGGGTATAGGTAAAAATAACTATTCAGGTAGTCAAAAAGAACTACACCCTATAGGTGAAAACGACAAAGATATAATAAATAATATAAAAAATAAAAATAATTATAATAAAGAATTACAAATTAAAAAGAGTAATAAAGCTAACTTTGAACAGCGAGATTATACTGGCTTTGACTTTACTAAACTATATGCAAATGCTGATGCTTTTTTATAGTTACATACATTTGCATATATAAAATCAGCTACTAGGGTAGAAAACTACTTTGGAGCTGATTTTTTTATCCTAAAATTGCAATAAAGCAAATTTAGGATAAATTCAAAAAAATATTATGAAATATTTTTTTGGAAAAATGGGGTGTGGGGAAAAATTTTTCCCTGCCACAACTAACACTTTTTTGCGGTAGCATAAAAAAGTGTTGTAGTTGTGTTACAAGACAAATGAGAAAGAGCAAAATTTTAAGAGGAATAGGTCTTATTAGTTAGCCAGTCAAAGAAGAATTTATTTAAAGGAGGTTGATGAAAAAATGAGTTATGCAATTATTAGAAATACAAAATACAAAAGAGAAAATTTAAAAGGAATATTTAGACACAATGAAAGAAGAAATAAAAATTATTCAAATGAAAATATAGATAAAGAAAAATCATATTTAAACTATTCACTAAAAACTCCACAATATAGTTATGAAAAGGAATTTGACAGAATAAAAGAAAAATATAATTTAAAAGGACAAATTAAAACAGTAAGTAATATAGCTTGTGAATATATAATAACATCAGATCATGATTATTTTGAAGGAATAGGAGAAGAAGAAACAAAGAGATTTTTTGAAACCGCATATAAATTTGTATCTGAATACAAAGACTTAGGAGAACAATATATAATGTCTGCAAAAGTGCATATGGACGAACAAACGCCTCATATGCATTTAGTATTTTTACCAGTAATTCATACAACAGATAAAAAAGGGAATTCTATTGATAAATTGGCTTGTAGTGAATTTTGGAAAGCAAAAGACAGTTACAGACAACTACAAGATGCTTTTTACAAGTATATGGTGGAAAATGGATTTAACCTGCAAAGAGGATTGTCAAAAGAGGAAACAGGTAGAGAGCATTATTCTGTTGAAGAATATAAGAAAATAACAAATTTTAAACAGACTAAAGAAATTTTGAATAATATGAAATTGGAATTACCAGATATTCCTGATATAACAGATATTAATATAAATAGATTATCAAGGAAAAGAGATGAAAAAATCCTAGAAGAAATTATAAAACCAAAGGATAATGTAATTCAAAATTTATAACAAGATAATATGAATTTACATAGGCAATTATCAAGACAAGCACAGGTTATAGAAGAGGCAGAAAAATACCAAAAAGAAAGAGATAGAATAATAGCTGATAATGAAAAATTACACGATGAAGTAGATAATATAAAAAAAGAATATAATAAAAAAGAATTTGAAATGGAATGGCAATATACTAATAGAATCAATAAATTAGAAAAAGAAAATAGCTTTTTACACAAAGTAGTAGATAGATTTAAGGAAACTATTGATATATTTATAACGTGGATTTGCAAAAAGTTTGATATGGGTGCTGAAAATAATTTGATTAGGGACTTTGAACGAGAAAATAATATTTTGTTAGATGCTGAAAAACAAATAAAACATGAAGAAAAAGAAAAAGATTTAGAGATGGAGATGTAGCAAATAAACAATAATGATGTTATTTTAGTTATTGAAAATTTTTGATTTTTATGGTATATATATTTTGAGATATTGTATAAAAATTAGAGGTGGAATATGACTCGTGAAGATTTTATGAGAATATTTATAGATGTAAGCAATAAAATCATTTCATTGGGGATTGATAAAGGATATTTTGATCCAAGTAAAAAGGAAGAATTAGAAGACAAATTAAGAAGTATTATAAATAAAGATATACAAGAACTTGATGATTCACATGGATTAGCATATTTTAATCCTAATATTCAAACACTAGGATTTAATATAAATCAAATTACAACTGAAGGAGATGCAATAACACTTATTTTACATGAAGAAAAACACATATTAGATTAGTATATTGATTGGGATAATACAAAGCATATTGATAATAGTCATGTTGGATTACATCAGCAACATAGTGGAAATGGAATAGGTCAAAATGAATCAATTACAGATAGATTTGCAATTGAAATGGCAAAATCATTTGCAAATAATAATATTAGAACTACATCATTTGATGCATTTAATTTAAGCTTTCAAACAGATATGGTAAGGTATCAAGTTGAAGATAAATTAAACAAGCTATTTTGTACATCAATGGGCATAACATTAGACGAACTCATAAGTATGCAAAATGATGAAAATATGGATAGATTAAATGAATTAATTGCAAGATTTAATAAATTTGCTAACTATGACAGGTATAGTGCAGCTATAGATGGAATATATGAATTAAGATATGGAGCAAATGGAAAAGAAGATGCTGAATTTACAGAAGAAGATATAAGAAAAATGCATGAATATATTCAACTTGCTCAAGATGAGTTTGAAAAATATATCACACAAACAGCTCCAGAAAAATTAGAAGATATTAAAGCAGAATTTATAACAACTGATACAAGATATAAACTAGATGATGAAAGAAAGAATGATTTAGTTAATAGCATTCATGGTAGTAAGCCAAAAGAAACAAGTGATTCAAGTTTAGCAGATATGTTTAGTATGTTAAGAATGGATTTACTGGAAAGTGCAATTGATGCAACGACTTTATCTGTAAGAACTGAGCAAGTAGAAAAAGTTGCAACAACGATAATACAAGAACATCAAAATGATAAGACAGAAAAAATAGAGGATATACAACAATAAAACGAAAGAAGGGGAATATATGAGTCTTTCAATAGCAACAAGACAAGCATATACGGAAATAGATACTTTTATAAATTTATTAGATGAATATAACAAAAATAAAATACCACAAAAATTAAGGGAGTATTTTAAAAATAATAGAGATATAAATTACTCAAAGGAAATAAATCCAAATAGACCAATTAAAGAGCAGAATTTGAAAGAAGAAACATTAGCATTAATTGCACTGCTTAATCTACAATATTGGTGTGAGGATGAAACAGAAAAACAAAGATTAAAAAAGATATACGATAATAATGAGAATGAATATCAAATAAAACTGAGAGAAAAGTATAATCCTGACAATTTATTTAAAAATAAACAGAAGAACATTGAATTTAATCAACATTCACAAACAGCATTGGTAGAATATAAGGAAGATTCTATATTTAAGAAAATAAAAAGATTTATATTAAATCTTATAAAAAGATAATGATTGATTGGAGGTTTATATTATGCTCAAACATGATAGTGTAGAAGATAAAGAAGAATATAAAAAAATATTTCAGGAAGTTGAGTTAGAAACTGACAAAATATTAAAAGATAAAGGCATAAAAAAAGGTTTAGGATATATACATATTTTTGAAAATTATAAAAAGAAATTATTAAAAGAAAAATATGGAATTGAATGGAAAACAACACAAGAGATGAACCCAAATATTAGGATAGATTAGGAGTATTAAATGAATAGTAATGATGAAGGAACTATAAAAAACAATGATGATGATTGGGAAATTGATGATATAGAAGAAAAAGAAGAACCAACACAAGATTTAGAACCAATAACAATTGAACAAATGCATGATGCTATAGAAGAGGCAGGCAATATAATTCTTACATTTGCAAATGAAATAGTTGGACAAGATATTATTGAAAAAATCACATACATTATTGCTACTTTAACAATAGAAATAGATAGAGATCCAAAAAATGCTGCAGCATGTTCTGCATACTATAGTCCTACAGAAGAAAAGATATGTTTAACAGAAAATTATTGTAGAAATAATAGTAATACTATTGATCTAATACATGTTATTATACATGAATATGCACATGCTTTTTCGGATTTAATTTCAAAGGGGGAAGTTAATGCCGTTGTTGAAGAAGCACTTGTAGATTTGTTTGCAGAAATGAGTATCAATAATTACATACAAAAAGGAAATAGAATAAATTGTATATCTGAACAAGAAAATGATGAATTGGCAAACAATAATGGATACTATGAACAAAATTCATATATTAGTGAAGGAGATTTTACTCGTAGTATTATGTATGCATTGCAAAATAAAAATATAGATATAGATGCTGTAAGGGAGTATTTTTTTGGTTCAAAAGATAAATTTGTAGATATGTGTGAAAAAACATTAGGATATCATTTGAGAATGATTTTGACTGAAGATTTACCTAATGTAAGAAATCAACTTGGAGTTAAAAATAATACAGCAGAATATTTACCACAAGCGTCTAAAAAATTAAGAAACATACTAGCAAATCATATTAATTATCCTATTGATGAAACTGGTATTAAACAACATACTAATGGAGAAGAACCTGCATTATATTCAGTTGATTGTTCAATAATGGATGCAATATATTATGAGAATAAACTTAAATATGAATGGTTACAAAAAAATGATTTTTCAAATATTCGTAGAGATAATGTACAACAAGTATTCTCTTGTTTAAGTGTAGAAGATATACAAGAATTAAGCAAAAAGTCAAATGGCAAAATTAAAGAAATTTGTTCTAAATGGGGTTATAGTGATTTTATAAAATTGCTTATTAAAGGTTGGTATGAAATTAATAAAGAGAATTCATCAAATTTTGAAGAAATTATGTCTTTGACAGGTGGCATACCATTTGATATTTTTCAAGAAATAATGAATGAAAAAGAAGTAACGAATACTAGTGATATTATTCACTTTCTTGCTCAATATCATGTACTTAATGATGAAGATAATTATTCAAGTATATTAGAGTTTTTAAATAAAAAGGTTGGGAATAAATTTGATAAAACACAATATGATAAGCAAGTAGAAGATGATGAAAATACAATGTTTTATTTAAATGATAATTTATTAGAAGTTTTGTCAAAGATAAATCTTCCTAATGAAGATTTACAAAAAATACTATATATATACAATGTTCCTTTATTACAGATAAATCCAGACAGTATTTTAAGTATTATTGAGATATTAAACAACATTGATTATTCTTCACTATCAAAAAATGACATAAGTAATTTATTTGGACTGGAAAATAATATAGCTACTTACATAACATATACAGATAAAATTGATGATATTGGATTATTAATAAAAATAGGACAGTTACCACATGAAGTAAGAGAAAACATTGAAGATGGATTGATTTTTAATAATTTAGATTTATATGATGATGTGGGTGTAGCAATTAGTACATTAAAAAAATATGGATATGAAATAGAAAATGAATATGAAATATTAGATTGTATAATGAATTCTGATTATGGAAATATAAGGATTTCCCCAAACTTTAATGTCGAAACATTACTTGCTTTTACTAAAGAAAAAGACAAAACTAATCTCTTATTAAGGGCTTGTATTAATCAGTTTCTAGAAACTGATAGCTCAATGCTTTTTAATGACACGAATTTTGATATATGTTTAATGCTATTAGATGATAATAATCAAAAACTTTTAGGTATAAGCGACGTGATGGCAAAAAGAATTTGTTCAATTATGCAAGAAAAACTGCAAAATACAAGCGAAATAAATAGTGAACAAAGAAATGAGTTAGAAGAAAAATTAAAAAAATGTCTAACAGGATTAGAAAATAAAAATAATAGCAAAAGATTATCCGACTATTTCGATAGTTTTCAAGATACAGATAATGTAATTCCTGATCCTATTAGATTTTTCTTATTAGAACATAGTTTCAATTCAAAACAAATCGATGACATAATTACATTTTTAAAATCTGCCTATCCTAAAAATGAGGATTATGAACAAGGTCTATTGGAATATGATTTAGAAAATATATGTAGGGTAATAGGATTATTTAAAAATGCTGATATATCAATAGAGTCAGATTCTTATGATATGGGGCAAGAATTATTAATTGATAAATTAATAAGTGGTGTTAGAAACGTAGAAATAAATGAAAAAAATCTGGAAGTTTTAAGACAAATCTATCATAGCTTGAAAACTATAAATGGTTTAAGTGAAGAAGATATTAGAGATAATTTATTTGAAAGTGAAGAAATTGCAAATATGATTTGTAATAAACAAGGATTAATAGAAAGTGGAGTTAGTGCAACTACTACAATAAGGACGAGCCAAATTAATTATCAAGTTTCGCAAATTATGGAACAGCAGAATGAAAAAGATAAGGAAATAGGCTAATTGCAAGACCAAAAATAGAACAAGAGGTGATTTCCTGTTCTATTTTTTGCTATCTGAAATCCATTTTTCAAATTCTTTTGGGGTAATTTCTTTATTTAGATATTTTTGTTTCATTACAGCTCCATCTTTTTTATACTTTTCAAATCTAGTAATGGCAGTATCTGTTCCATAATGTGAAACAGAGCTTGCAAGAGACATATATCTTTTCCTATATTTATCTAAAAGAGTATCTTCTTTTAGAGATTTTTTATAAGCTAATTCTTTTCCAATTTGCCTACAAGTTTTGCCAGTTTCTTTATATTCTACATTGCAATATTTAGTTTCTTTTAAATTTGATGGAACAAAGTAATATCCACAATTTTGGCATTGTCTTATAGTATTATGATTATCAGACATAAATTCTTTAAATAAAAGAGCTATTATAGCCCAAATATCTTCACTCTCAAAGTAGTAAGGAATATTATACTTTTCAATATTTATATTATCAAAAATTAGACCAAAAGTCTCGAATTGTATATTTAATTTCTCCATAAATCCATTTATTTCTGTTTCATTATATTTAATTGATTTATCTTCTAAAAAGCTTTTTTCATCTTGTCTCATTTCCTGTATGTCTTCTGGAGTAAATTCTGCTTCTTCTTCAATTTTTTTGAAAAAATCAGTATCATATGGTAATCTTAGATTTTTTAATAAAGTATATTTAAGGTATAAAAATTCTTCTTTATATTCCTTTACAATTTCATTTAATTCATTATTAAATTCAGAGAATGAAAGCCTTAAATGTTTTGATGAATTATGATTTGCTTTCTTTGTTTCAGGATGTCTTCTATAATATAAGCTTTCAAAACAAAACCAAAAAACAAAAGATCTGCAATCTTCATCATCTTCAAAATTTGTATTTAAAAATATAAGAAGAAAAGAACCTATTGGGTCAATCATATGCTCAGTTCTATATGATGAAAAAAATATCTTTTTACTTTTATCATAATATATGCGTTTAAAAACAAATAATTCTAGTCCGAGATTTTTATCAAAAGCTAGTTTAAAACTCAAATAAAACACCTCCACATCAAACAACCTAAAATAAATAAAAAATTTTTTGAGATTGTACAGTGTGAATTTCTAAAATTCACAATTATAATGTATACAACACTTAATTGACATAATTTTACTATAAAAAGTAGAAAAAGTCAAAAAATGGAAATGCACATTGAAAATTGAATAGTAGTTGCAAGCACAAATAATGATACTTTCGTCTGGCTAACGTGATGTAAAGGGGCGATTCTCTAAAAAGAGGAATGAGGGCAAATCTCATATGGGAGCAAATCCACTTGTAACAGTATAAAAAACTAAAATTTGGAAAAAATAAAACAAGAGGAGTGAGGCTATTGGAAGAAAAAAAGAAATATAAGAAAAAGAATGATTTTAAGATAAATATATTTTTTAATGAAAAAGGAGAGGCATTGGAAAAGATTATAGAAAGAGCTTTTGGAAATTATTGCTTAAGAACAATAAAAAAATAAAATGAAACAATGGTATTTGATGAGATAATATGGTATAATGAAAATCAAGAGTATCAATATTATCTCATATATTTTTATAGCAAAAAGGAGGTAGAAGTTGAGCTATACAATAATGAATAATATTGATTATAAAGTAGGTATATACATTAGACTTTCAAGAGAAGATGAAGAAAAAGAAAAGTATCAAGAAAGTGAAAGTATTGGTAACCAAAGAACTTTGCTAATGCAATATATTAGACAGAATAAATTAAATTTTATATCAGAATACGTTGATGACGGAGTAAGTGGGACAAGTTTTGATAGACCTTCATTTAATAGAATGATTGCAGATATTGAATCTCGGTAAAATAAATATGGTTATTACAAAAGATTTATCAAGACTTGGTAGAAACTATGTGCAATCAGGTTTATATATTGAAAATTATTTTCCAGAACATGAAGTTAGATTTGTTGCAATATTAGACAATATAGATACGGCTTTCGATAATTCAAATAACGATATAGCACCGTTTAAATCAATATTAAATGAAATGTATGCTAAAGATACATCAAAGAAAATAAACAGTGTATTACAAGCAAAAAGAAATAATGGAGAATATTTAGGAACAGCACCTTATGGCTATAAAAAAGATCCAGAAAACAAATACCATTTAATAATAGATAAAGAGGCAGCAAATGTTGTAAAACTGATATATGAAAAATATTTAGCAGGTTTTGGTACAATGCAAATTGCAGATTACTTAAGTAAAAAGAAAATTCCAATTCCGTCAGATTATAATAAAAGAAATAGAAGAGCAAAATCTTTAACTTATGGGCTATGGCAACAATCTACTGTAAGATTTATTCTTTCAAATGAAATATATACAGGAACAGTAATACAAGGCAAGAGAAAAAAGGTGAGTTTTAAATCAAAGAAATTTATAAATTTACCTGAAGAAGATTGGGTAAAAGTAGAGAATATGCATGAAGCTATAATTAGTAAAGAAGATTTCGAAAGAGCAAAAAGAGTAATTGAAGCAACAAAAGGCTCAAGAGTAGTTCAAAATGATTATTTATTTAAAGGATTACTTAGATGTTATGACTGTGGAGGCTATATTGGAATTAGAAGTCCAGATAAAAACGGAAATATTTATGGCAGATGTCAAAGATATGGAAGATTTGGAAAATTTGATGTATGTTCACCACACAATTTCAATTATCAAGTTTTTGAAGAACAGATGTTAGAGGTTTTAAGAGAGGTTTGCAGAGAATATAAAAACAAAAAGAAATTAGAAGAAATTGCAAAACAAACAAAGTCTAAACAAGTCCAAGAATTTGACTTGAAAAATCAAATTGATTCTTTTAAACAAAATATTGAAAAAGAAACAAGAAAATTAGAAGTAATGTACGAAGATAGGCTTGCAGGCATTATATCTCTTGAAGAATATATGAAAAATGCAGAGAGAATAAAAGAAATTGTGAAAAGTTACGAACAATCAATAAAAGAATTTGAACAAGAATTATCTGGAGAAAAAGATATAGACAAGAATAAAAGTAGATTAGATAATTTAGTAGAAGAATTTTTAAAAATAAAAAATCCTACTAAAGAAATAATTAGAGAATTTATAGAAAAAATTGAAATTCATAGTGACAAACAAGTTGATATTTATTTTAACTTTAAACCACTACAAGAATTAAATAATAATTTTAGTGTAGCTAAAAAGATTTATGAGAAAAAGGCTGTGTAATTTTGAAGATAATTGCATTTGGCGTCGTTACTACTCATTTGAAATGTAATCAACGTACAAGAGTACGCCTCATACATTTCAAATTCGTGTGCCTAGCCAAATATCAATTCTTTTCAAAATTAAGTTGTTAATCTAAAAACTGCCAGTAACAACAGCATACACATGGTGCAATTTGGGCTATTATTGCAGAGTGCTTATTAAAAAATGGAGAAAAGGCTTTAGACTTTTATAAAATTATAAATCCAATTGAACACTCAAGAAATAAAGATTCTGCTAATAAATATAAAGTAGAGCCATATGTAATTCCAGCAGATATTTATGGTGAATCCAATTTAGCCGGAAGAGGCGGATGGACATGGTATACAGGATCATCAAGTTGGTTTTATAAAGCTGGAATTGAATATATTCTCGGTCTAAAAATTGAAAATGGAATACTTAAAATAAATCCATGTATTCCAAAAGAGTGGAAAGAATATATTATAAAATATAAATTTGGAAGAAGCATATATAATATAAAAGTAAAAAATCTAAATAGAAAAAATTGTGGAATTACTTATTTTAAAGTTAATGGGCTAGAAGCAAAAGATAAATGTATAAAACTTCAAGATGATGGCAAAATTTATGAAATAGAAGTGGAAATGTAACCTTTTACTATAAATTAGTCTGCACCAAGTTTATATATTTATTTTTATGCGTAAATCCATTCTTTCTAACAAAAATGTAATCAAATATGGAATTTTTTTTAATGGAAGTCAAGCTTCCTAAAAATTCTCATATTTGAAAACATTTTGTAAGAAAGTGGTCCCCGCACAAGTTTACTTTAAAAATAAATATATAAACTTTAGACAGGGCTAATTTATAATAAAACGTGAATTGTAACTATTTTTGTTGTGTATTTAAAAAAAATATTAAAAAATTATTGATTTATGAAAAAAAAAATGTTATTATATAAAAAATTAATTATAGACTTAAAAAAAACCAATAAAGTAAGGTTTTCTTTTAGGTCTATTTTTGTTTTTAGAAGGGAGGAGCATATGAATACAAAATACATTTTTATTACAGGAGGAGTTGTATCTGGATTAGGTAAAGGGATAACTGCTGCATCTCTTGGTAGGCTTTTAAAAAACAGAGGATATAAAGTTGCAATACAAAAATTTGACCCATATTTAAATGTTGATCCAGGAACAATGAATCCATATGAACATGGAGAGGTTTTTGTAACAGATGATGGTGCAGAAACAGACCTTGATTTAGGTCATTATGAAAGATTTACAGATGAAAATTTAACTAAAAATTCAAGTGTAACTATGGGAAAAATCTATTCAAATGTAATAGATAAAGAAAGAAGAGGAGACTATTTAGGAAAAACAGTTCAAGTTATACCACATGTTACAAATGAAATAAAATCTAATATATATAGTTTTGAAGACAAAGAAATAGACATAGTGATTACAGAAATTGGAGGTACTATTGGAGATATAGAAGGCATATCTATTATAGAGGCAATTAGACAAGTTGGTCTTGAAAAAAATCCAGAAGATGTTTTGTATATACATGTAACACTGCTCCCATATATTACAGGTTCAAATGAAATTAAGTCTAAGCCTACACAACACTCTGTCAAAGAATTACAAAGTTTGGGAATAAAACCAAATATTTTAGTTTGTAGAACAGAAATCGAAATACCAAATAACATAAGAGAGAAGATTGCATTATTTTGTAATGTAAGAAAAACTAGTGTAATTCAAAATTTAACAGCAGATAATTTATATGAGGTCCCTTTACTACTTGAGAAGGAGGGCTTAGGAAGAGAAGTTTGTAATCATTTAAGATTAGATAATTATGTTCCTGACAACTCAGAATGGCAAGAAATGATTAATAAAATAAAAAGTATAAAAAATGAAAATAAAGTAAAAATTGCAATAGTTGGAAAATATGTAAAGTTAGAAGATTCATATATATCAGTAATAGAAAGTTTACACCATGCAAGTTATAAAAATGATGTAAAAGTTGATGTTAAATTAATAGATTGTGAAACAATTACAGAAAATACGGTTAAAGAAAAATTAAAAGATATAGACGGAATTATTGTACCTGGAGGATTTGGCAATAGAGGAATAGAAGGAAAAATAGAAACAATAAAATATGCAAGAGAAAACAAAATACCATTTTTGGGAATATGTTTAGGAATGCAAATGGCAGTAGTTGAATTTGCTAGAAATGTTTTAGGATTAAAAGATGCAAATTCTGCTGAATTTAGTACTACTACAAATAATCCAGTTATACATATTATGGAGGAGCAAAAAAACATATATAAAAAAGGTGGAACAATGAGACTTGGAAGTTATCCATGTATTATAAAAAAGGATTCTTTAGCTTATAAGGTGTATAATAAAGAAAAAATTGATGAAAGACATAGACATAGATTTGAATTTAACAATGAATATAAAAAGAAAATAGAAGAAGCAGGATTAATATGTTCAGGAACATCTCCTGATGGACAATTGGTAGAAATTGTAGAATTAAAAAATCATCCATACTTTATTGCTGGCCAATTTCATCCAGAATTAAAATCAAGACCAAATAGACCAGCACCATTATTTGTTGAATTAATCAATTCTGCAAAAAAACATAAGAATATTTAATAAAAAATGAATTGGAGGAAATTATGTTAAAGTTCACTAAAATGCATGGCTTAGGCAATGATTATGTTTATATGGACGCAATTAATCAAAATATTGAAAATAGAACTGAACTAGCTAAATTTGTAAGTGATAGACATTTTGGAATTGGGTCAGATGGATTAATATTAATATGTCCATCTAAAATAGCAGATTTCAAAATGCAAATGTTTAATTCAGATGGTTCAGAAGCTGAAATGTGTGGAAATGGCATAAGATGTGTGGGAAAATTTGTGTATGATAATGGATTAACAGATAAAACAACAATATCTATAGAAACATTGGCAGGAATTAAAATACTAGAAATGAAAGAAGAAAATGGAAAAATAAAGCTAGCAAAAGTAGATATGGGAGAGCCTATTTTAGACCCTGAAAGAATTCCTGTTATTACACAAGAAAATCCGGTAAAAAATTTGATTTTAAAAGCAGAAGATAGAGAATTTAAATTTTCTTGTGTATCTATGGGAAATCCACATGCAATTACATTTATAAAAGAAGATGTCAATAATTTTGATATCTGTAAATATGGTAGAATTCTTGAAATAGATAAGGCTTTTCCAAATAAAGCTAATATTGAATTTGTGAATATAATAGATGATAAAAATCTTAAAATGAGAGTATGGGAAAGAGGAGCAGGAGAAACTTTGGCTTGTGGAACAGGTGCATGTGCTGTTGCAGTATCTGCAATGTTAAATAATTATACACAAAGGAAGGTTACAGTGAAACTTTTAGGTGGAGACCTAGAAATTGAATGGAATAACGAAAATAACCATGTGTATATGACAGGTCCTGCAACTACTGTTTTTGAAGGATATTTACCTTAAAACAAATGAAAAACTTCGTCTTGCGTTGTTAAAGGTAAATGTTAAAATTTAAAATATTAAAGGAGAAAAATTAAAATGGCAAAAATTAATGAGAATTATTTAGAATTAGAAGATAGTTATCTATTTTCAACAATTGCCAAAAAGGTAGCTGAATATCAAAAAAATAATCCAGATAAAAAAATTATAAAATTGGGAATAGGGGATGTAACAAAACCTATTGTTCCTGCTGTTATTCAAGCTATGCATAAAGCAGTAGATGAGATGGGAACTTCTGAAGGATTTAGAGGTTATGGGCCAGAACAAGGATATGAATTTTTAAGAAAAGCAATTGTTGAAAATGAATATAAAGATTTAGGAATTGAATTAGATGAAATATTTGTATCAGATGGAGCAAAGTGTGATTGTGGTAATATTGTTGAAATATTTGGTGAAGACAATAAAATAGCAATTACAGATCCCGTATATCCTGTTTATGTAGATACAAATATTATGTCAGGAAAAAAGAAAAATATTGTATATTTGCCAGTGTTAGAAAAAAATAATTTTGTACCAGAATTACCTACAGAAAAGGTAGATATAATATATTTATGCTTTCCAAATAATCCAACAGGTATGGCAATTTCAAAACAAAATTTAAAAAAATTTGTTGATTATGCTATAGAAAATAAATCAATTATATTATATGATGCTGCATATGAAGCATTTATTACAGAAGAAAACATTCCTCATAGCATATATGAAATTGAAGGTGCAAAAGAAGTGGCAATAGAATTTAAAAGTTATTCAAAAACAGCAGGATTTACAGGATTAAGATGTGGATATGTAGTTATACCAAAAAGTGTGAAAGGATACACTAAATCTGGTGATTTAGTTGAAATGAACAAATTATGGAATAGAAGAACTACTACGAAGTTTAATGGAACAGCGTATGTCATACAAAGAGCGGCAGAAGCGGTATATTCAGAAGAAGGAAGGAAACAGATTAAAGCAAATATAAAAGATTATTTAGAAAATGCTAAAATTATTAAAGAAGGGTTAATTGAAGCAGGGTTTACTGTATATGGAGGAATAAATTCACCTTATGTTTGGCTTAAAACACCAAATAATATGACTTCTTGGGAATTTTTTGACGAGCTTTTAGAAAAGGCCAATGTAGTTGGAACACCAGGAAGTGGATTCGGAGTATTTGGAGAAGGCTTTCTTAGACTAACTGCGTTTGGAACAAAAGAAAACTCAATAGAGGCAATAAATAGAATAAAACAATTAAAAATAAACTGAATATAAAAAAGAAAATTACAAATCATATAAATATAGAAAGGAAACTATATTTATATGATTTTTTTATTGATAATAGGTTTTGTTTTGTTAGTAAAAGGTGCGGATTTTATGGTAAAAGGAGCAACAGGACTTGCAAAAAAATTGAAAATATCTGAAATGATTATTGGAATACTAATTGTGGGTATTGGAACCAGTTTGCCAGAGATAATAATAACTATAAAGTCTGCTATTCTTGGAAAATCAGATATAGTAATAGGAAATGGAATAGGTAGTTCTATTTGTAATATTTTATTAGTTGTAGGAATTGCGTCAATTTGTAAACCTGTTTTTATAGATAAAAGACTAATTAAAATACATTTCCCAATTTCAATAATAAGTGTAGTTATTTTAGGAATATTTTGTAATTTTGGAGGTCAGAATCAAATAACTAGAATAGAAGCATTTGCTTTAATACTATTAAGCATAGGTTATATTATTTATACACTTTATGAGGGAAAAGTTGAAAATAGAAATAGTAAAGTTGATCAAGATAAAGTTCAAGAAAATGAAAAAATAATTTCCAATTTTAAAATATTTAGTTATCTATTAGTAGGTGCAATATTTCTAAAATATGGGGCTGATTTTGTTGTAGATGGTGCAATCCAAATTGCAAATATTTTTAATTTAAGTGAAGCTATTGTTAGTATAACAATTGTAGCAATTGGAACTAGTCTGCCTGAAATTATAACTTCATTGGTTGCATCTATTAATAAAAAAAGTGACTTAGCACTTGGTAATGTAATAGGTTCAAATATTTTTAATATTTGTTTACTTCCAGGAATAGGTCGGAATTATTAAACCAATTAATTATGATAACGGGTTTAATGTTTCTCTGTTATTTTTAATTGTAATTATAATGGAGATGATAATTATTCAAAAACTTGAGAAAAAGTATATTATAGAACGAAAAAAAGGGATTGCTTTAAGTGTGATTTATTTGTTGTATACAATTAGAATTGTACTAAGCTAACAGTTCTTATTATTTATCCTATGATTTACAGTTTATATCTTAAGTACACAATAAAAATAATTGATTTTGCTCGGCTTCAGCCAATCAACGCTAATTTCTAAATCAATTTATGGACTCCCTTCCATTGTTGCTTCGCAAAATGAACTCTTGTCCTAAAATTGATTAAGAAATTACGCTAGATTGTTTCACATTCGCTTCAATCAATTATTTTTATTGTGTACTTTTAATATATTGCGAATTGTAAAGTAACAATATTTTTTTTAAACTTCTTTAAAACTATTGTAAAATCAATAAATTTATAGTATAATAAAATTTCAAAATTGATTGTGAAGGAGTTTCTATGCTAATAAATAGAGAATTAACACAAGAGATATATAATGATGCTGGAGAAGCTAGAATAACAAGAGCAAAAGGTTATTTAAATCACGGAAAAATAAATATTATTAAAGCAGATTATGAAAATCCTAATAATTTTAGTATAAAATCAATAGTTAGTGGAAATTCTGATGATTATACTGTAGAAATAGAAGTTAGAAATGGTGAACTTGATGTAGCATCATGTGAATGTATGGATTATTATAGTAATTATAATATTTGTAAACATATTTTAGCAACTTTAATGAGATTTGAGCAAACTAAATTCTGGAATCATGATTCAGAAGATGATATGTTAGTTAATCAGAAAAAAAACACATTAAATAGTTTTAAATACAAAAATTTTAATAATATGATTAATTCTTTTTATAATGAAGAATTAGAGGAAATAAATAAAGAGCAAAATAATTATTTACAAGGAAATGAAAAAGTAAAAATAGAAACAAGACTTGAATATGACAAATTTTCATATGGAATGAAATTAGACTTTAAAATAGGAACTAGTAGAATGTACAAAATAAAGGATTTAACAGAATTTTATTCAAAAGTAGTAAATAATGAATATGCTAAATACGGAGATAAATTAGAATTTGTTCATTCAAGAGAAAATTTTGAAGAGGACTCAAGAGACCTTTTAGAATTTATTTTGAAATATGCTGAAATTTTAAAATATTCAACAATGTCAAATAGGTATAATTATTACTCAGGATCTTCTATAAATAAATCTGTTATTGTACTAGGAGAAAGCTTATTGGACGAGGCTTTTGATATATTAAAAAATAAAAAAGTTCAATTTTCATATGATTATACAAACACAAAATTAGAATTTGTAGAAAATAATCCTAATATAGAATTTGAATTATCAAAACTAAATGAAAACGAACTATCATTAACACCAAATGTAGATATTTTTAAAATTCATATATTTAATGGAAAAAATTATACATATGTACTAAAAGATAATAAATTATATAGATGTAGTAAAGATTTTAATAATTCTACCTTAAAATTAATAAAATCATATAGAGAAAATTATACATCTGAAATGCTACTTCGAAAAGAGGATTTAAAAGATTTTTACTCTGTGGTTATGCCAAAAATAAAGAATTCTGTCAAGATTCAAGGAATACTCCCAGAAGAACTTGAACAATATAAACCTCAAAAATTGGCAGTTAAAGTGTTTTTAGACTTTGACGATAATAATTTTTTAACAATGGATGTAAAATTTTGCTATGGAGATGAAGAATTTAATCCTATAATAAAGAAAAACAATGTAAAAGCTCTAAGAAATGAGCTTGAAGAAAATAGAAATCTTAATGTTTTTCAAAAAACGGGATTCATGTTAGATATTAAAAATAACAGATTTATTTTACCAGATGATGAAAAAATATATAATTTTCTAACAGATGAAATAAATTTTTATATGCAAAAATTTGAAGTTTTAGTTACAGATAATTTTAAAACTAAACAAATAAGAGAGCCTAAAATTGGGACTTTAGGAGTAAAAGTAGAAAATAATCTTTTAAATATTGATTTAGATAAATTAAATATTTCACCAGATGAAATAGAAGATGTTATGCTAAAATATAAATTAAAGAAAAAATTCCATAGATTAAAAAATGGTGAATTTTTGAATTTAGATGAAAATGAGGACATAGAGTTTTTAGATAAGCTTACATCTGGAATGGATATTGACTATAAAGATATAAAAAATAATACAATAAAATTACCAGTAAATAGAAGCTTATATTTAAATGAATTATTAAAAAAATTTAAAACTACTAAAACAACAAAAAACGGTGAATATAAACAAATAATAGAAAATCTTGAAAAAGATAATATAGATGATCAGATAGAAATTCCAAGAAATATAAATGCTACTTTAAGAGAGTACCAAAAAATAGGGTTTAAATGGTTAGAAACTTTAGATAACTATAGATTTGGAGGTATACTTGCAGATGACATGGGTCTTGGAAAAACCTTACAAATATTATCTATATTAGTTGCATATGTGAATGAAAACAAAGAAAACAGAAAAACAAGTATTGTTATATCACCAAGTTCGCTTTCTCTAAACTGGTTACAAGAAGCATCAAAATTTGCACCAAGTTTAAAAGTCAAGGTTGTTTCTGGAAAAGCGAATGAAAGAATACAACAAATTCAAAATCTTGAAAAATATGATTTAATAATAACATCATATGATTTATTAAAAAGAGATAGCGAAAAATATGAAGAAAAAAATTATAATTTTAAATACGTAATTGCAGATGAAGCACAATATTTAAAAAATAGTAGAACACAAAATGCAAAAGCTATTAAAAGTTTAAAAGGAGAGACTAGGTTTGCTTTAACTGGTACTCCAATTGAAAATTCTCTTGCTGAATTATGGTCAATATTTGATTTTATAATGCCTGGATATTTATTCCAATATAGAAAATTTAAGAACTCGTATGAATCGCCAATAGTAAGAGATAATGATCAAGATGTAATGGCAAAATTGAAAATGCTTATTGAGCCATTTGTTTTAAGAAGAACTAAAAAAGAAGTTTTAACAGAACTTCCAGAAAAGACTATTACAGTACTAAATAATACAATGGAAGAAGAACAAGAAAAAATATACATGACATATTTAGCACAAGCAAAACAAGAAGTTGCAGACCAAATAAAAGTAAATGGGTTTGAAAAAAGCCAAATTATGATACTTGCAGCTTTAACTAGATTAAGACAAATATGTTGTCACCCAAGCTTATTTATAGATAACTATAAAGGCGAATCTAGTAAGCTTAACCAATGTATGGAAATAATTGAAGATGCAATTTCTGCAGGCCATAAAATTTTATTATTTTCAGGTTATACTTCAATGTTTGAAATAATTCAAAAACAATTATCTGAAAGAAATATAAAATATTTTAAACTTACAGGAGAAACCAAAGTCAGCGAAAGAATAGAATTAGTAGAAGAATTTAATAAAAATGATGAAATAAAAATATTTTTAATTTCATTAAAAGCAGGTGGAACAGGACTTAATTTAACAGGTGCAGATATGGTAATACATTATGATCCTTGGTGGAATCAATCAGCAGAAAACCAAGCAACTGATAGAGCATACAGAATTGGTCAAAAAAACAATGTTCAAGTTTATAAATTAATAACATCTAATTCAATAGAAGAAAAGATTTATGAACTTCAACAAAAAAAGGCAGATTTAATTGATAATATGCTTTCTACGAAAACCTCATTTATTAGCAAATTTAGTCAAGAGGAGATAATGAAGTTGTTTAGCTAAATAGTATTTTTCAAATACTACTTGCAAAAAAAATAAATTACATATATAATGTAGAAAAAGAAGGAGGAGTGACTTATGGAAATAAAAATTTTAGGTAAAGGAATTGAAGTTACAGAAGCAATTAATGAATATGTAGAAAGAAAACTAGAAAGAATTGAAAAGTATTTTGAAAATTCAACAGCAGAAGTTACTGTTAGAACAGAAAGAAATGAACAAATTGCTGAAGTAGTTGTTGATGCAAATGGAGAAATGTACAGAGCAGAATCTGAAGAAAAAGACTTATATGCATCTATTGATAAAGTAATTGATATTTTAGAAGGACAAATTAGAAAAGCAAAAACTAAAAAAGAAAAAATGATGAGAGAAGGTTCTATTAAAGAATTAAATCAAGAAGTAGCACCTAAAAAAGAAATTACTAATGAAATTTTAAAATATGGATATTATGAAATAAAACCATTGGCTCCAGAAGATGCTATGTTAGAGCTTCAAGAAAGACCAACACATAATTTCTTACCATTTATAAATCTAGAAACAAATAAAGTTTGTGTAATTTACAAATTAAAAGATGGTAAAAACTATGGTATAGTAGAACCAGAAGCTTAATTTTATCAAATTAAAATTTATATAATTTTGTATTTAAACAGGAAAACCTAAAAGTGAAATAGCTTTTGGGTTTTTTTATATTATAAAAAATAAATATAAAGATGTTTTATTTGATTTCTAACCATAAAAATGTTAAAATACAAACAAATTATATAAGTAGGATTAATAAAATGAAAGAACTAATTATAGATAATAGAATGAGAATTGAAGAAAAAGATAAATTAAAAGAATTAGGATATAAATTAATAGAAATTGAAACTAGCAAGGAAGTATATCCTGAAATATCTTCTCATACCGATATTTTTTGCACAAAAATAAAAGAAAATCTAGTAGTTGAACCAGCTAAATTTAATTTAATAAAAAGTAAAGTGGAAAAAGAAATTAATATAATTAAAGGTAGTTCAAAGGTAGAAAGTAAATATCCAAATGACATAAAATATAATGTATGTGTCTTAGGAAAATATGCAATACATAATTTTCAGTATACGGATGAAAAAATTAAAGAAATTTTACAAAAAGAAAACTTTGATTTAATAAATGTTAAACAAGGATATACAAAATGCTCAATTGCGGTAATAGATGAAAATAGTATAATAACCTCAGATAGAGGTATTTATGAAGAATTAAGAAATAAAAATCTTAATATTCTGTTTATTGAAAATAAATTAAATATAAAATTATTTAATAACAATCAAATTAGTTTAATGGATGGCTTTATTGGTGGCGCAATATCTCGAATTGAAAACAATATATTTATATCTGGAGATTTAAGGAAAATCGATAATGATAATAAAATTAGAAATTTTATAAAAGAAAGAAATTTAAATATTATTTCTTTTGATAATTTAGAAGTAATAGATTATGGTGGAATTATAGAAATATAGAATTGTAAATAGAAAAACTATGTGATATAATGAGGAAGAATAGAAACTTGAAAGGAATTATATAAAAAATGAAAATAAAAAATAATGTATATTATATAGGTGCAAATGATGAAAAATTAGATTTATTTGAAAGTCAATACAAAGTTCCAAATGGTATGAGTTATAATTCATATTTAATAAAAGATGAAAAAAATATTGTATTAGATACGGTAGATAAAAGTGTAACAGATATTTGGCTAAAAAATCTAAAAAAAGAGCTTGATGGCCAAGAAGTAGATTACTTAATTATATCTCATTTAGAACCAGATCATGCATATAATATTGGAATTCTAGCAGAAAAATACCCTAATATGAAAATAATTGGAAATGCTATGACTTTTAATATGTTGCCTAAATTTTTCGAAAATATAGATATAGAAAAAAGAAAAGTTATAGTAAAAGATGGTGAAACATTACAAATTGGTACTCATAATTTAAAATTTTTTATGGCACCAATGGTACATTGGCCAGAAGTAATGTTTACATATGATGAAACAGAAAAAATATTATTCACAGCAGATGCATTTGGAAAATTTGGGGCTAATAAAGAAGGAGACAAATGGCTAGATGAGGCAAGGAGATTTTATATTGGAATTGTAGGAAAATATGGACCACAAGTACAAGCAATATTAAAAAAGGTACAAGATTTAAATATAAAAATGATTTGTCCATTACATGGATTTATTTTAAAAGATAATTTAAGTTTCTATATAGAAAAATATTGTAAATGGAGCAATTATGAACCAGAAGAAGAAGGAATATTAATTGCATGTAGTTCAATACATGGAAATACTTTAGAGGCTGGTAGATATCTAGAAACAGCTCTAAAAAATCAAAAAAAGAATGTAATTTTTATAGATTTAACAAGAGATGATTTTAGTCAAGCTGTAGCAAAAGCATTTCAATATAGTAAATTAATAGTAATGTCATCAAGCTATAATGCAGGTGTTTTTCCACCAATGGAAAACTTTTTAAATAATTTGAAATCAAGAAATTATCAGAAAAGAAAAGTAGCAATTGTAGAAAACGGTTCGTGGGCACCATCTGCAGGAAAAACAATGAAAAACATATTGCTAGAAATGAAAGATATTGATATAATTGAACCAATAATCACAATTGAGTCAACAATGAAAGAAAAAAATAAAAAAGAATTGGAAGAATTATCAAAAAATATTTAATATAAATTTATTAATGCAAGGAGGTGAAAAATATGAAATATAAATGTACAATTTGTGGACACATATATGATGAAGAAATTGAAGGAACAAAATTTGAAGACCTTCCAGATACATGGGTTTGCCCATTATGTGGTGTAGGAAAAGAAATGTTTGAAAAAGTAGAAGAATAGATAACAAAAATAACTCTTTATTCATATAATATACAAAATTTATGAATAAGGAGTTTTTTTATGGCAAAAATTTTGGTTTTTAATAATGACACAAATAAAATGGAAATATATACAAGAAATGAAGCAGATCCTATGCCATACAATACTAATGGAACTTTAAGAGTAAGAGAATTTAGAGGTGCAAGTAAATCAAATATTCTTTGGACAACAAAAAGAACAATGCAAACTTGGAATAGCCAAAGATACATATATGGTGCACCAATTGATGTTGGTTTTGCGTTTAGAAGACCATATGAGGGTGGACACGGAAACCAAAGCCAGCACTATGCTGGAACTGCGTTTGACGTAGGTCAAACTTTAAGCTCAGCAGGAAGAAGAAATTTATGGAGAGTTGCAAATTCTGCCAGAATATGGAGCTATTTAGAGCCTTTATCAGAAACACCTACTTGGGTGCACTTTGACAAAAGATTTGGAACTCCTGCATGTCCTAGTGGAGGATATCCATTGTTAAAAAGAGGAAGTATCAGTAATTATGTATGTATTGCTCAAGATGATTTAAATACTCTAGGATTTTCAACTGGTGGATTGGATGGAATATTTGGAATTCAAACTCAAACAGCTGTTAGAAATTATCAACAAAGAGCAGGGCTTGTAGTGGATGGTATAGTAGGATGTAATACCTGGCGTGCGCTTCAAGAAGCGGTAATTGGCACCGGAGCAACTGGAACTACAGTAAATTAAAACAAAAATACAGCTATAGAATTAATAGATCCTGTAGAAAAATATATTGATAATAAATAATCATATATATATTATACAAAAAATAGTGGCGAAATTAATATTTATAATTTCGTCACTATTTTTTTAATACAAACTCTTTTCCATTCAAATAATTTAAAATTCCAGAATCAGATGTAAAATTAAATTTTAATTTATAGCTTTTTAAATTTTGATATTTATATCCCATTTTTTTATTAATTTCATTAATTCCATATTTTCCGGTCGCCTATAATAGGATGTCCAATATGTGCCAAATGTGCTCTAATTTGATGAGTTTTACCTGTTTTTATTTCTACATCTAAAAGTGAAGTATTGTTTGAATGTTCTTCTAATACTTTATATGCAGTTATAATTTTAGAATATCCCTTTTTAGGTATGCTTGATATATAAACCATAGATTTAACACTATCTTTAAATAAGTAAGATTCAAGACACTTTTCTTTATATTTAGGTATGCCATAAACTAAAGCTAGATAATGTTTTTCTATTTCATGGTTTTTGAATTTTTCAAGCAAAATATCTAATGAAGTTTGATTTTTTGCAAATAAAACTAATCCACAGGTGTTTCTATCTAATCTGTGGCATGGCATAGGTAAGAATTCACAATTTGAGTATTTATTGTGAATAACCTCTGTTAAGCTATTGCTTTCAGTTACTTCTATATTAATAGGTTTGTTTATTAATAGAATATTATCATCTTCATAAATAATATCTAAATTAATATTGTTAGAAAGCAAATCATCAGAAATATAAACCATTATTTCATCATTTTCATAAATAGATACATTTTGATTAATTCTTTTTCCGTTAATTTTTATATCTTTTTGACGCAAAGTTTTATAAAAAAGATTGTTTGTAATATTTGGAAATATATCTTTTAAAAAAATATTTAATTTCTTATTATTATATTTTTTGGGTACAATTAATTTTTTCATAATTAATATTATAATACAAAATTTAGCTTAATACAAGAATAATAAAATAAAAATAGGGAAAAATATTTATAGTTAAATTAATTTAAATGGAGGTATTCTTTTGATAAACAAGGTAGAAATAAGTGGAGTAAATACTGCTCAGTTACCTGTGCTATCACAAGAAGAAAAAAAGGAACTTTTTATTAAAATAAAAAATGGAGATGAAGAAGCAAGGAAAAGATTTATAAATGGAAATTTGAGATTAGTTCTATCAGTAATTCAAAGATTTAGAGGAAGAGGCGAATCAGCAGATGATTTGTTTCAAATTGGATGTGTTGGATTAATTAAAGCAATTGACAATTTTGATTTAAGTCAAGGAGTTCAATTTTCAACATATGCAGTTCCAATGATATTGCGGAGAAGTAAAAAGATATTTAAGAGATAATACTAGTATAAGAGTAAGTAGGTCAACAAAAGATTTAGCATTTAAAGTAATTCAGTATAAAGAAAAATATAATAAGGAATATGCAAAAGAGCCTACAATAGACGAAATTGCTAAAGCATTGGAGGTTGATAAAGAAGACATTGCTTTTAGTTTAGATGCTATACAAGATCCTATTTCCCTTCAAGAGCCAGTATATAATGATGGAACAGATAATATATATGTAATGGATCAAGTCAGAGATGTAAAAAATACAGATGAATATTGGACCGAAAATCTTGCTTTAAGACAAGCAATGAAAAAATTAACACAAAAAGAAAGAGAAATAATTGCAAGGCGATTTTTTGATGGAAGAACACAAATGGAAGTAGCAAATGAAATTGGAATATCACAAGCACAAGTTTCAAGGCTAGAAAAAAACGCAATTAAACACATAAAAAGATTATATAATTAAAGTCACATTATGTGGCTTTTTTTAATATTATTTATTAAGGAGTTTTTTTTATGCAGGATAAAGGGATGGATTTTCGAAAAAAAGAAGTTATAAATATTACTAATGCAACACGTCTTGGATATGTACAGGATGTTTGTGCAGATTTGGATACAGGTAAAATAACTTCTATTATAGTGCCTGGAGGAAGTAATAAATTATTAAATTTTTTTTCTTCAGGAAATGACATTGTGATTGAATGGGATAAAATAAAAGCTATAGGGGAAGACTTAATATTGGTTGAAATATAGTTTTTTATATGCAAATATTCAAATACATAATTAAAATATAAGTTATGAATGGTAACACTCTAATGTTACAATTCACGGTTTATTATAAATTAGCCCTGCCTAAAGTTTATATATTT
>CAMIVO010000001.1 GCA_946401865.1 uncultured Clostridia bacterium | reverse complement strand
TGCCCTTTTTCTATTATTTTGGTTTTATCTTTCTAACTTTTACTTTCAAATTAATTCCCTCTTTCTTAATTTAATTTTTTTAAATAAATTAAGATACTTGTAGGACATATCTATTTTATTTTTACATAAAATAGATTTAAACCAAAATGAATAAATCTATTTCATGTTTTGTTATTATTGTCATTATTATTATCATTTTCACTTTCCATTTTTTAACCACCTCACTTTATAGCTTAAATTTTAATTTACTCTAATTTATTATCTTTAATAACATAAGTTTTTCCTCCTTTCAAATACAAAAATACCTGTATCATCCTACAATAAGGACGAATACAGGTATCCGCGGTGCCACCTTATTTATTATTAAAGACACTTATATCTCATTACTTTAATAATCACTTTTTTATTCTGCTCCAACAAGCATAGCAATATGATGACGGATTGCTTCCGAACTAGTCTACTAAGCACTATAGCTTTTCGGTAGTCTGCTCAGAGGTGTTCTTTCACTCAACTCTTATAACTACTTCACACTATACGTAGCTCACTGATATAAGTTGTAAAGTTACTTTTCCTCTTCATAGCATTTATGTATATATTATAGCACGTTATTTTATTTTTGTCAAAAAACTAGCGACTACTTTGATTTTGTGCAATGTTATATATTACAAAATAGATCTATCAAAGTATGCTTCTTCTAGCCTCCCTATTTGTAATTTCAATAAAATTTTAGTTCTGTAGTTTTTTACATTTTATAAATTTAAAAATTATTTTTCAAATTTTTATTTTCTGTTTTGTAATTTTTAATTTTTTTTCATTTTTACATTTTTCAAAATTTTAAAAAATATATAATTTTTTTATCTTTAACAAAATTTAGATAAAATTCAAAAATTCTATATTTTATAAAATATAGAAAAATTTGCAATTTGCTAAATTACATTTTTCATAATTTCATCAAAATTTATTTCTTTATCTCTTACGTTATCTATTACATTATCTCTTATTTTCCAATATTCATTTTTATTAGCACCAATTCTAGAAATTAAATTTTTATTTTTTAAAATTTTCAAATTTTTATAAATACAATTTTCACTTAAAGAAAATAAAAGTAAGTATATTATTTCTAATAAAACTGCTTCTATCATAGCACCACCTCCATTCTAAAGGACAAACCTTTATATGTAAAGTGGCAAACCACACCTGCTTATTCTCATTTCCTATGTTTTACACTATACTATATTAAAAATGAAAAAACAAGCGAACAGATAAAATTTTTTATTATTTTTAGAAAAATAATAAGAGAGCATTGCTCTCTTAGGATTAATCTATCTATTTAGTAATGAATAGCCTCCATCAGCTGTTATAATAGAACCAGTAAATATCTTTGAGGTTGCAAGCATTAAATATACTTCAGCTATTTCTTTTGGATCTATAAACTTATTTATAGGTATATTTTTTAACCATGATTTTTTCATTTCTTCAGTAACATTGTCCATATAATTAGTGTAAACAAATCCTGGTGCTACGGCATTTACATATATTCTAGGAGCTAATTCCATTGCTAATGTCTTAGTAAAACTATTTATACCCGCTTTAGCTGAACAATATCCAATAATTCCAGATCTTCCTGAATAATCGATTCCTCTAATAGAAGAAGTATTTACAATCCAACCTTCTTTATTCATTATCTCTAAAGCATATTTAGAGCATAAAATAGCAGATGTTAGATTAGTATTAATATCTCTTGTGATTGTTTCTTCTGTTATGTCTTTAAATGGTATATTGAAAGTCCTTCCTGCATTATTAATAAGAATATCAAGTTTTCCATATTTTTCTTTTATTTTACTAAATAAACTTTTAATATCTGATTCTTTAGTTAAATCAGCTTGAATATAAATTGCATTAGAACCTTTTTTTATTGCTTCCTTTAATACATTATTGCCTTCTTCATTTGACGTATTAGAACATATAATAACATCCGCACCTTCTTCGGCAAATAACAAAGCTATTGCTTTTCCAATTCCAGAAGATGAACCTGTAATTAAAGCAACTTTATTTTTTAATTTCATATTAATTCAACCTTTCTACCTAGTAAATCTCCATTGTTTGAAGAAAGTACATTTTCCTTCTTCATTTAATGAAATTTGAAATATTCCGTCAATTTCTTGTTTAATTTTTGTTTTTGTCATTACTCTTGTCATTTGCCAATTTATAATACATGTTTTTTCATTAAAGGAAACAATCTTATATTTATATTCGATATCTTTTTGGTTTTCTGCAACAACATTCCAAAGATTTATTACTTCATCAAAATTTTTGCATGGTGAATCAATTGGATTTTCATAGTATTCAACGTTCTTATCTAATGTTTCTAGTGTTCTTTTCCAATCTAGTTGTTTCCATGATTCCATAAACTCTTTTGTCCAATTCTCATATTTTTCTTCCATTATAATACCTCCGATTTATATTAATCTTTGTCCATTATAACATAAATTGATAAAATTTAAAATAAATCTTAAATTATTTATAAAATTAAATTGATATTGGCATAATTTTATATAGCCTGAAAGTTTCATTTTGTCCTTCAAAAAAAATGTGCGGATACTTTGATTTTGTGCAATGTTATATATTAGAATTCAGACCATTAAAATAATAAAATTTGCAATTTTGAAGCTTTTAATCACCTACCTTCAAAACTAACTCCTGTAATTAAAGTTTCATCAATGTCAAAAATAAGTCTCCTTTTTAAAATTCAAAATCTAAATATGTATATTTAGCTGGTCTATAATTCATACATTTTTCTATATCTTCTTTTGCACTTTCAGATAAATCTTTTAATCTATAATATCCATTACTTGTTTTAACTAGAGGATTTATATATCTTACTTTCATCTTTTCTATGCTAACAAAATATTTATTTGTAGGTTTTTCCTCACTTTTGTGAATTTCAGTTGCATTTCTCCAAATGCTAAAACACCTTTTTATATTTGCATCACTACAATTTTCTATTTTTTCTATTATTTCTTTTTCTGATAATTTATATAAATCATTTAAGCTAATCATATTACTATCAGACATTTTTTTAATTATATCTGCTAATAATTGCATTGAAAATACGGTTTTTTCACTCCTATACAATCTAGATATTATGCTCATTGTATGTACAAATTTTTCAGCTACTGAAATATCTTTAAATCCTAATTCTTGAATGCCTTCTTCATTTTCTTGAATTTCAATATTTTTATATACTTCTTCTATTTCATTTAACCCCCATATTTTTTCTGTTGCTCCTAGTCCATTTGAAAGAGTATATTCTAATCTATCACTTGAAAGCCTTGGTGTATCATTATCTGCAATAGGATATATATGATAATCAGCAACTTCTTCAACTTTTATTCCATCTCTATTCAATAAACTCATTATTTCCTTAGATTCACTTATTATTTTTGTAGTTAATTCTTCTGTTGATTCTTGTTTTTCATAATCTTTATTCATAAAATCAATAGTGTGCTTAAATACTGGTGTTGCTATATCATGAAATAATCCTGATAGTGTTTGTTTTTTATCTTTTGTAAAATTCCATATAATTAATGCGACAGCTACACTATGATCTAAACTAGAATACCACATTTGATTATACATTTTTGAATATATAGTTCCACAGGTTACACTTATTCCAGCTTGTTTTTGCATCTCTGGGGTATTTATATAATCATATAAAAATTCTGGAAATTCATCTGATAATATTTTAAAGTATTTTTGTATTGTTATATCTAATTTTTCTAAATAATTTTTCATTTTTCCTCCACTTAATAAATTACTATTTTCCTTTATTCTACTTATACTGAATATTACTTATATTTCGAACTTTTTCTATTATATAACAAAAGACTGATAATTACAACTAACTATAATCCTTATTTTTGTTAATTTAAACGATTTATATGTTTTAAGCTTAAACCTCTAAAACTATTGATATATCAACATTCTAATTCCTGGAAACTTTTATTTTGTGCAATGTTATATATTTCTTTTTATACTACTTTTGAACCATATCCCTCTGCCTCTCCTATGTTGTTTTATGGAATAAAAGTAGCTTCCAATTAAATTTAATTATTAAATTAGATTTTTAATCTCGTTAATTATTTATTTGATAAACTTTTTATTAAATCTTAATTTAATTTTTTCGTTTTATAATTCTTTTTCAATTTGAATTTTTATATTTCTATTTATAAAATTATTTTTATTAAAATCTTATTTTTTTATAAAATTATAAATATTTATCTTCTATCCCCCTACTTCCTTTAAAATCAATATTTTGAGCATTTTTTTTAGACAACAAGTTATATTACTTTTTATAAAAATGGCTTAAAATCGAATCTCGAAGGTCGTTTTTTTGAGGTTTTTGCTAAATTTCTATACTACTTTACTTTCTTTATCATCTGGTATAAATTTTATAATATTTTCAGTTTCTAATATTTTTCTTCCAATTGTTATTGGAATTTCATCTGAACCATCATTTGATTTTGTATTAACTTGTTCTGCTTTTGCAGATAGTATTTACCAATTTTTTGGTTTTATACAAAGAAATGAGTGTCTTTTTAGGGACGGTCCTTAAAAAGACAAAGGAGAATGGGTTAAATCCATTCTCCAAATTTTTTTTCATATATTTTCTTTACAAATAGAGCAACAAAGCAGTATAAAATTGGAACACCTAGAATAATACTCATTAGATAGATAGGGATAGGAACTAAGCCAATTATTTGACCAATCCAAGTAAAAGGTACAAGTATTCCTATTATACTAAGTAGAATAGAAGAAAAGTATACAAATTTATGTGCATTACTTTGCACAAAAGGAATCTTTGCTGTTCTTATAATATGCATTCCGAGTAAGTTTGACACAATACTGTAAGTAAACCAAACAGTTTGGAAGATTGCGACTTCTCGTATTTTAAATACAAACCAGAGAAAAGCAAACACAAGTAAGTCAAATGCAGAACTTAGTGGTCCCATAACTAGCATAAAATGCTTTAAACTCTTAATATCAAATCTTCTCGGTTTTTTTAAATATTCTTCATCTACATTATCAAAAGGTAGAGTTAGTTGTCCGAAATCATATAGCAAGCCTTCAACTAATAATTGTATTGGTGTTTCTGGTAAAAATGGTAGAAGCACACTTGCAATAATTACAGACATAACTTCTCCAAAATTAAAACTTGTTGCCATTTTAATATATTTCATCAAATTACCAAAAGTTTTTCTACCTTCTCGAACCCCATCTAATAAAACATGTAAATCTTTTTCTAAAAGAATAATATCTGCAGATTCTTTTGCAATATCTACAGCTGTATCAACTGAAACTCCAACATCTGCATGTGTAAGTGAAGGAGCATCATTTATTCCATCACCCATATATCCAACAACATTTCCAGCTTCTTTTAAAAGTCTTACAATTCTAACTTTTTGAATAGGAGATAATTTTACAAAAATATTGGTATGTCTTAAAAGTCTGAAAACTCCACTATCTGAAATTTTATCAAGTTCACTTCCTGTTACGATATCTTTTGAATTTATATTTACTCTTTCACAAATACATCGAGTTACATCTTCATTATCACCTGTTAATACAACTACACGAATTCCAGCTTTATTTAATTTTTCAATGGCTGATTTTGCAGATTCTTTTGGAGGGTCTAAGAAACCAATAAAACCTAAAAGAACCATCTCTTTTTCATCATCAACATCAAAAATAGTTGAATCTTGCCTTACATTATTTTTTTGGCAAACAGCAATTACTCTTAAGCCATCTTTATTAAGCTTTTTTGAAATTTGCTTAATATTATCTTTAATTTGATTAGTAATAGGAGAAACCTGTCCTTTATAATCTACCAAAGTACAAAGTTCTAAAATTTCTTCAACTGCACCCTTTGTTATCATTTGTCTTTTGGTTCCATCTGTGACAATAACAGATAAACGTCTACGAGAAAAATCAAAAGGAATTTCATCAATTAATTTATACTTTTCTGTGTATTCACCCATATTGTTTTCTAAAGCTCTTTTTACAACAGCTTCATCAATATTTCCTCTTAATCCTGTTTGAAAATATGAGTTTAAAAAAGCATGTTTTAAAATTCTTAAATCTTCATTTCCATGTATATCTAGGTATTTTTCTAAAACAATTCTATCTTCTGTTAAAGTACCGGGTTTTATCTGTACAAAGAATATTCATCGCTCCAAAACTTTGAATAGAATCAAGTTTTTTTACAATAGTTTTTTTCTTTGACATTTTTACAGCACCTTTTGACAAACTAGAAGATAAAATAACAGGGAGAAGAAGAGGGGTAATACAAATTGCTATAGCAACTGCAAAAGTAAAAGCAGTTACTGAAGAATGTTTCCAAGCATTTAATATAAAGACTATAGGAGTTAGAATAAACATAAACTTTATTAGCAATTTACTAATATTTTCTATTCCTTTTTGAAAAGCTGATTTAGATTGATTATTTGTTATATTTTTTGCAACTTTTCCAAAATATGTGCTATCAGCAGTTTTTATAACAGCACATTTAGCAGATCCACTAATTACATTTGTTCCCATAAAACATATAGTATCTAAGTCTGAGACATTATCTATTTCATCAAGAGTAACTTGAGTAAAGGAAAGCTTTCTTACACTTTCAGCTTCTCCAGTTAAAGAGGATTGACCAACATAAACATCTTTTGATTGCAAAACTCTTAAATCTGCTGGAATCATTGAGCCTGCAGAAAGCAGAACTATATCTCCTAAAGTTACTTCTTTTATCGGGATTTGTATTTTTTTTCCATCTCTTAATACTGTAGCGTTTGTTGCAACTAATTCTTTTAGTTTCTCTGCAGCTTTATTTGAACGAAATTCTTCGAAAAATTCTAGCAAAGTACTTGCAGTAACTAAAACTAATATTACAATAATATTTGCATAGCTTGGTTTTTCTGCAAGATAAATATCAGTGTAAAATAAAATTAGAACAATACCGGAGCAAGATGCTATTAAAAGGTGTAAATAAACTTTCTAAAAGATAGTTATACCATTTCTTTGGTTTTGTTCCACTAATTTGATTTAATCCATATTTTTTTAATCTTTCTTGTGCTTGTTCTGTAGTTAATCCATTTTCATTAATTCCATATTGCTTTATAAAATCATCCTTAGGAAGTATGCAAGCCCTTCCATATAAGGACTTTATATCAGCATCTTCTTTATTCTGAGTTGTAGACATTTTTTGTTTTGCTCCTTTCTTTTGTAAAATCTATTAGAATTATACCACTCTTTTTTATAAATTGAAACAAAAAATTAAAAAACTTTTAAAATTGGAATATAAAAAGAATTTAAATAATAATTTGATATAAAAAATGTCCTTATAGTTTCATTTATACAATATCTTATCATTTTATCCTAAAAAAAAAACGGGCGGATACTTTGATTTTGTGCAATGTTACATATTTCTTTTTGATGTCTTTAATTCATATTCCTCTACTCTGCTTTGTCATTTATTTGCTATTTTTTCTTTACTATTATTGAAAATTGATTAGAATCTGCTATTTTCCCTTTAACTTTTAATTTTGAAATATTAAAAAATGGATTGTCAAAAAATTTTAAAATAGAATAATTCTTATTTTCAAAATAATTTACAAAAAATTCTTTTTTGTATTTATTAATATAAGTCATATAATTTGGATTTAATTGTTCTACATCAAATATTTCTTTTTCTTCATTTAACCATTCTATTACGTTAATGACTATTAAACCTTCTCTTTTTAAAATTTTATCAAACTTATCTAATATTTTTTTGCAGTCAATATCATCTACATATGTTAATGTTGCTAAACATATTATTGCATCAAAGTAATTATTATCAAAATTAATATTTCTAATATCCATTACTTTAAATTGTGCTTGTGGTGCGTTTTTCTTAGCTTCTTCTATCATATTTTTAGAAGCATCTATTCCAATAACCTCAAAATTATGTTCATGCATTTTTTCAGTTAAATATTTTGGATAATCTCCTATTGCAGTACCTGCATCTAAAATTTTAGCATTATGCTTTAATTCTGAACACATAAAATCTATTTCTTTTTGAAATTGTACATTTCCATTTAAATCTTTTGATCTATAATATTCAATAAATTCATTAACTATACTATCAAATGTTGCAACAGTAATATCAGTTTTATTCATATATATATACCCCTTACTTGTTATACTTATATTTTATGTTTATTATTATGCTTATTATATAACAAAAGTCTAATAATTACAACTAACTAGTAAGCTTATTTTTATAAATTTGAACGCACGGACACTTTTATTTTTGTGCAATATTATATATTTCTTTTTTGACGGTTTTGATCCATTTCCATCTGCCTCTCCTATGTTGTTTTATGGATTTATAGTAGCTTCCAATTAAATCATATTTAATTATTAAATTAGATTTTTAATCTCGTTAATTATTTATATTCTTATTTTTATCAAATTTTATTATTATTTTATATTTTTAAAAATTTAGCTAATATTCCCCTACCTTTTAAAATTACATAAAAAATAGAAATTAGAGATAATTAATTCACTAATTTCTATTATATAAATGAATAGTTATTCTTTAATTTTATCATAGAATATTGTAACTATCTATCATATCCAAACATATGTAATTAAATAATATACCTAAAATTTAACTTTAGAATTCTATAGTATCAGAAATTCCTGAACCATTTCCTACACACTTTAATACTTCTAAATTATTAAATCTATTAGAATTGATATTATTTATTTTGATATTCTCTTTAAAATCATTAGATGTATGTAATTCTTTTTTAGATTCTTCGATTCTTTTTATATCATCTCTTCTATTAAAAAATAATTTTCTAATTAATTTAATTAATATATTCATCTTTTCCGTTACCTCCGTCATACGAAATATTTCCTGAACTAGTTTCCAAGCTTTTTTCTTCAGTTACAATTTCTTTTATATCCCACGGATTTTTTCCTTCTGATTCAATTAAATCTTCTTCATAGCAAGCAAAAGTATTTTCAAAATCGTCTTTTGACATTTTTATAAATTTACTAGTTTTTTCATCCAAATAATAAAATATTTCCCCAAATTCGTTTAAATTAAAATAAGTATATATTATTGGATTTTGCATAATGTCATTTTTTCTATGAACTCTTTTAACTATACTTTTGTTATGTTCAATACAAGGTGTATCTTTTAAGATGCTTGCTAGTAATTTTAGTAGTTCCATTTGAGATGATGCCAAATTATTATACTTATTTGATACTAAATCTAATTTTTTAGAAAGAATTTCTATTGGTTTTCCGTAAATAGTGTTCATCGATATATTTCAATTCATTCATAAAAATTTTCAAAGGAAATACACCATCTCTATTAGTAATTCCAACACTACAAAATAAGTTTTGTAACTCACTATCAGGCAAAGTATAGTTTAATTCTTGTAATTTTTCATCATTACTATGACATGCTAAATCTTCTCCTTCCTTATTAATATCATGTTTTCGTGCTTCTTCATAACTTATTAAAAAGTCTTTAGGTTTACCACCAAATTTGTGTGCTGCTAAGTTCCATGTAGGATCTAATATACCATTTATTATTGTTGATTGACCATTTGATAATAATATATCAACATTTTTAACTTTTAAAAATGCATGTTCACAACCTTCAATGAATTCTGATTCAATTCCAATTCTATTAAAAATATATTGTTCAATATTGGCAATTCCATTGCAAACTCCATAACCAGAACTTATTATTTTCCATAAACATCTTGCATCATTTTCATTAAAATTTTTAGTTCCAAAATTAGCACAATAACTAATTTTTTTTCCTATTTCATTATCTATAATTGCTATTTTTTGAGCTTTTGTATATTCTGGTTTTATTTTTTCAATTACAGATGATATCCATTCCTCTGCTTCCTTATATTCCTGTCCTGAAGAAATCAAATTTACATTTCCTGGATCATTACCTAGTCTATTACATACTTGTAAATTTGGACAAATATCACATAATTCCATTAATTTTTTTATTTTATCTTCATTAAATTCTTGTGGATTTATTCTTATAAATCTATCTAATCCTCTATATTTTTCTAAATTAGAATTTAAATCAATTGCAATAAAATCTTTATTACTTTGTGAATCAGAATTAATACATTCTTTATACTCCATTGGAAAATCAGTTATATCTATACTTCTATCTAATTCCCAACAATTAGATATGTATCTTCTCTTACAATTTAATAATTTATTCATAAAATCTGCTTTTGTTATTGCATTTTCATCACAAAAGTATGGATTTTGTAGTAAAAATATTCCAATATTTTCATCTTTTAATGAAAATATAATGTTTAATTTTTCTTCTAGAGTTAAATCATGTTCTTTTACTAAAACATCAAATTTTTTTTCATCAGTATAATTCATATAAAAATCAATTTTTACATTGCCTTCTTCAGCATATAATTGCATTATTTCTTCTTTTGTTTTCTCATCCATGCCTTTACATAAAAAAGCTATCATATTTTTGCTAAAATTCTTTAATATAAATGCTTTATTATATAAAAATATTCTCTTCACATCGTCATTTAAACCTAGTATAACCCATACAGCACTGTTCATAGGAAATTCTATACAACTAATAAGATCATTTTTTAATGTATCAGGTAATTGTTGATAATATTTATAATTGAACAAATCCAAAATTTCTTTACTAGTTAAATTTGATTTAATTAATTCAATTAGTTCAGTAATACTGAAATTTATGTTTTCTATGATACTTGAATCTATAAAAACATCTATTTTTTTATCCGTTGTTTTTAATAAATTTTTAAACTCATGTAATTTCATCTTTTCATCTCTTTTCTTTAAGTATTTTGAATAATATACTCGTTATAAGACAAAACTAATACTAATTATAGTATTTTTTTAAATATAATGTGTTATTACTAATATATCAAAATTAGATGTAATTCTTTTAACCTAATTATTTCACTTCTTTATACAATTTATTTACATGTTTATATTATATATTACAATAAAATTAATTTCAATACTTCTAACCACTTTCGAACCATTTTGTCAATCAAAATTAAAACAATAAATAATATTAAAAAAAATGTCCCAATACTTTGATTTTGTGCAATGTTATATATTTCTTTTTTGACGGCTTTGATTCATATCCCTCTGCCTCTCCTATGTTGTTTTATGGATTTAAAGAAGTTTCCAAGTAAATTATATTTACTATAGAATTAGATTTTTATTTAAGTTAATTATTTATATTCTATTTTATTATTATTAAAAAATAATTTAACATTTTTAATACTTATAAATTTTATATTTGTAATGATATTTATATCTACTTTTCCCCCACTCTAATTATAATGCAAAAAAGAGAATATCTTTCAATTCTCTTTTAAAATCTTTTATTTATCTATTTTAATTCCCTTGTAATTTGATATATCAAAATCTTTTTCTGTACAACAATTTGTTTTATATTTATAATTAGTAGTTGAAGTTATTTTGTCTTCATTATTATAATAAGTTATTGATATTGGACAACCTGTTTCATAATCAATCACTAATATCTTCTTTTCATAATTTGCACTACAGTTGAAAAAATCTAAATTGCTATTAAGTGTGAATATTATATTGTTACCATTTCTTTCAATTTTAACAGAGTTAATGAAATTTTCTAATGCTTGATTAAGCTGTTCTTTACTCATATTTTTTCTTTCATTTTTTGATGGAAAAATATAATTACACCAAGCTTCTTCTGTATCTATTATGTTAGGAAGTTTATTAATTTTCTTATTTATATTATTGTTAGAATAATTTGCCGTATAAAAATATTGTAGATTATCAATTATAATGTTTTCATTTATCATAAAAATTTCATCTTTATGAACATTTCCATTGGAATCCGTTTTATACCATGTTGTATATGTTTTGGCTTTGTCATTTAATACAAATATTTCAATTTTATAGGATTCGTGATCATTTATTATATAATAGTTTTTAACATTTGATTTATTATAAAATTTAATATTTAAATCATTAATTAATTCTTTTTTTTCTTCAAAATCTTTTGATTTATTGTTTAAATCATATTTTGACAAATCAGTAGAATAATTTTGGGAATCAACCGAGTTATTATTAGAATTTTGATTAACAATACATTTATTAATAAAAATTATACCAATAGTTATTATTATAATTAATGTAATGAGCATAATTATAACAACTTTTAAACTTATTTTAACTTCTTTTTTCTCCATTTTATTTCACCAATCCTTTGTAAAAAGTATATTTCCATATTATCATATCATATATTTTTTTGCAAGCATTTTTTATTTTAAGACTTGAAATTTCAGATACTTTTTTAATCTAAAATTGCTATAACCATAGATATATCGACACCATTGGGTACGAAAACTTTAATTTTGTGCAATGTTATATATTTTAATTTAAAGGTATTTTTATACCCCTATCCTCTTTAATCCAATAAAATCAACAATTTGCTAAATTACTTCTTTCATAATTTCATCAAAATTTATTTCTTTATTTCTTACGTTATCTATTACATTATCTCTTATTTCCCAATAACCATTTTTATTAGCACCAATTCTAGAAATTAAATTTTTATTTTTTAATATTTTCAAATTCTTATAAATACAATTTTCACTTAAATTTAAGATTTTTGCAATTTCTGGTTGAGTTATATGTTTATTTGATTTTATTAATTCTATTATTTTAATTTCTGTATTATTAAATGATTCACCAATATAGCTCTCTTTACTACCTCTTGCTTCTGCACAATAAGAAGCAATTGTTTCATAAGTATATTTGAGCATTGCTTGTTTTCTTGATATTTCTTCAATTTCTAATTTAAAATCTTTTAAATTTAACATATATTCTAAATTATAGGCATATAATTCTAAAGCTCTTAATACTATCTCTGCTTGTCCTTCTAATAATGTCGTTTTTAGATGTAAAATATATAATTATGCATATACCAACGTTTTATATTTAATGATTTCTTGCATTTTGAATTTGTGATTGACATTCATCAAGCAATACTCCTGTTTCAATATTTAATTTGTTATTTGCTTTTTCTTTAACATCAAATATTGTTATATTAGGATTCATGTCTGATTCACTGGGTGCTCCATATATATAATTTTGTATTTTAGCTTTAATACAAGCTGACATGCACATGCTACAACTCCATGCGTTTGACATAATATAATATTTTGAAAGATCTCTAGTATTTAACTTTTTACATGCTTTTGTAATTAAGTTTATTTCAGCATGTAATACAGGATTACACATAGATTTAGCTGTATTATGTGCTTTTTCAATTATATTTCCATTTTCATCAATCAGTATTGCACCAAATGGCGAATTTCCTTCTTCTATCGCTTTTTCAACTTCTTGCATTACTATTTTCATTAAATTCTCTTTTTTATTTTTGCTGATACTCATTTTAATAACTCCATTTTTCTTCTATATTGTTTAATTCATTAAGATACTTATATTACATATCTTTATAATCAAATTCTCAATTATTATATAACAAAAAACTGATAATTACAACTAACTACTATGCTTATTTTTATAAATTTGAACGCACGGATACTTTTATTTTGTACAATGTTGTATAGCGATTTATTAGATATCTTAATCTTAGAGCTTCCACTCTCTTCTTCTATTTTCTTGGAATTTTTAGTGCATTTTATTAACTGTAATTTTTATAGTTTTATTATATCTTTTTTTTATTTTATAAGATTTTATAAATTATTATTTATTAATCTAAATCTATTACTTGTACTTCGTAAGAATGATTTTTATTAAATAAAAAATTTGCAATTCTAGAAATTTAATTTTCCTAAATTGCAAATTTACTACTATTCCGTATTTTTATAGAACATGGTAATTTTTAAATTTTGTTTTTTAACTTTGGTGGTGTATATTCAAAGGATTTATTTTGAGATATTGTATCTTTTCTGTATTTTGCTGTTGTTAATTCTTTAATATAATCCTCTATTTGAGGTACTCTATTATTTTTGGCCATTTCTAATTCCTTATTTATATCATATGGGACCTTAACAAATTGTATAGATAATGAATGTTTTGATTTTTCTTTTTCTTGATATTCTCCTTCAATTATAGTGTAATAACTTTGTGTTGTTTTACTCATATCTTGTATTGTATCATCATGATTTAATATTTCAACTGCATTACTGACACTTCCTACATTTAAAAGAGTTTTATTATAAAACTTTTGCATATATTGAATATGAATATGTGCATACAATACTATATCTGGAACTATGTTATTTTTATCATCAAACATTTTCTTCTTAACGTCAACATTATCAAAATCATAAATATAAGCCCAAGGATTTTCCTTTGTTGAATGAAACATTCTTATTAAGTTGCCACTCATATAAAAGTCATGATAGAAGCTCCATTTTTTCATAATATTTATTCTTTCATTTCCAAGTTTTTCTTTATACCAGTCAATAGTAGGATTCCCATAATTAATCAAAGCATCTTCTACATTTCCTTGTACAATTGCTTCACATTTTTCATTGACTATATCAAAACATTCACAAGGTGAAGATCCCTTTACAGAAATATCTCCGCAAACAAAAAATTCGTTTTATTCCTCTACTTTCTATATCATTCATTACTGCCTTTAGAGCTACTATATTAGAGTGAACATCAGCTATAATTGCTATTCTTTCCATTAATATATTACCTCCCATTAAATAATCTATATTTATTATAACAAAAAAGAAAGTAATATTCAACTTTTAGAAAACGAGCGACTACTTTGATTTTATACAATGTAATATATTTCTTTTTTATTTCACTTTTAGTAGATTTCGTCTTACCTCCCTCTCTAATTTTTTTGCTTTTATAGCTTATCTTTTATAAATTTATTAAAATATTCTTGTTTATATATTCATTTTATTATTTTTTTAGAAGATATTATTTTATTAAATATTTTCAAATTTTAAAATAAAAAAAATTGCAATTTGAAAGATTTATAACTTCATCTACAAAATTGCAATTTTATCTTTATTCCATATTTTTATTTTTCTGAGCTTTTTTATTATTATATTTCAAATAATATTTTGTATATAATATTATAATAATTAATATCAATAGAAAAACAATTATAGCACCGAATAACATTCCAAATAACTTGACTTTTAACAATAATATGATTTGGATTACTTTCATTGTACAACAGTTTTATTTCTTTCTCATCTTCAGGTTTATGAATTCTAAAAAAAACAGGTGTATCTGTAAAATTTGTATATCTACTTCCATTTATTTCGTAAGAAAATATTGGATAATATTTTTCATAGATATTATATATTTTTTCTTTTTCATAATCAACAAAAAAACCTGTGGTTGTTTTATTATATATAGTCAGTACAGACATATTTTTATATATCGAAAATCCAATTATACCGTATAAAAAATATTATTATAATTATAAATCTAAATTTGCCACCACTCAGTACTGTTTTCTCTAATGGATTTTCGGAAACTTTTTTGTAAACAAAAAACTTAATTAATGTATATACTATAAATAAGAAAGCCCAAAAACATAATATGATTTCTATAGATAAAAATATTATAAATGAAAATGATAATATTATCAAAGACCATAATATCACATATGGTACTCTTAGTTTTTTATATACTTCGTCTTCAATGTTATTCATATATATGCAAAATATAGCATCTAAAAAAAATAATGATAATATTAATATTACTCTATACATTTCATTTAATTGAATATATTCTAAATATTCACTATATATAGGTAAAAATATAAAAAAAATCATATAAAAAAGTATTGATAATCCTCTTTTTATTTTCATATTCTATTCTCCTGAATTATTATATTAATTATTATTGAAAAACCAATTAATATTTTTCGTCACCTACCTCCAAAACTGCAAATTTTAATTAAGTTTAAATATTTTGAACATTGTGTCTATTTTTATGTATTTATTTCATTACTTTAATAAAATTGCTTATCTTGTTTACCATATCATTAATATCTTCATATTCAATAAAATTATTTGTAATAAATTTTAATGATGAACTTATTTTTCTTCCTTTTTCATATATACACAATATAGGTGTTTTAGCATAATCTGCCCAACCCAATTCTATACCTTGCCCCGTAGCTGGTAATGATACTTCTGCAATTACTAAATCATAATTGGAAATAATATCTTTTGTGTTTACTATTTTATCTTTGTCTTCATGTGGTAAAAAAATTGTATTAGATTGTATTAAATTAGAATTTTTGATAGGATTATAAATTTTGCTTGTATAATCATATTTGCTTGAATGTGAAATATATATTTTCATCTCTTTCCTCCTGGTTTCATTATCATTTGCTATGTACTCTTCTTTCTCCTGTTATTATATTTATATAATATTTTTATAATCTATTTAAAATTGAATCAATTAATTCATCTTTTATATTAATGCTACACGAATGTTTATTGTTTCTAAGATATTCTATGTCCACCCATTTTGCTTTTTGGGCATATTCTTTTTCATCTTCATCAAATCCCTCATCAGAAATTTTTCCATCAACAATATTGACAAAGTAAAATATTAAGTAGCTTTGATAATCTTTATTTCTTTTATTATGGTGAAAAAAAGATGTATAAACTTTTACTATTTCTGTAGGCTCTACTAAATAGCCTGTTTCCTCTTGAAATTCACGAATTAAAGTTTCAATGTGTGTTTCTCCCTTTTTTATGGTTCCACCTGGAAAATCATAACCATCATATTGAGGAGAAATTAAAATTTTATTATCGTTTATTGCAATTCCATATATGTGGACTGATAAATCAAGGTTTTCTAAATCAACGGTATATTCGTTATTAAAAACATCATAAGTTGTAATTTTTTTATTATCATTCATTTGGTTACCTCCGTTTGTAAATACTTTAACATATACGAACAAAATTAACAAGACTTTTAGCAAATTTTATTATAAAGTAGTTTTCATGATTGTTTAAATGTCCAGACACTTTTATTTTGTGCAAAGTCACATATTGCAAAATAGGCCTATCAAAGTATGCTTCTACTAACTTTCATCCATATTGTAATTCAAATATAATTCTTTTGAAAGTTATTCTGATAGCTCATTTTCTTTTTTATATCTTTTTTTACAATAATCATGGCAATTCACATTACTTAAAACTACTGCTAAATCATTCATTTTAAAACGGCTCCTTTCTTTGTTTACTTATAATTTAATCACAGCTATAATACTTTTTTGATTTAATATACTCTAGTTCTTTTCTTATTCCACTTATTGTGTTATTTGGTAAATTCTCAATGTCTACCCATTTTAATTCTTTACACTTTTCGGGTTCTAAGTTTTGTATTTCGTTTTTAAATTTTTTAACTCTAAAAACAAATTTTAACATGTCTTTTTCAAAATGATGATAAATATGAACCATTTGCATATCTTCTCTTTCTATCTCAATTCCCAACTCTTCTTTTGCTTCTCTTATCATTGCCTCATATAAATCTTCTCCTGGTTCTAAATGTCCACCTGGTAAATCATATTGATTGTCTAAATACTCTGCTAACATCATTAGAATTTCTGTTTTACCTGTTGTAGAGATTCTCCTTTCTAGCAGTAAATCAACTACTATTCTTGAAACATGTCTTTCACTCATATTCCTTAATCCTCCTTTTAATATATTTAAAACCAGAAAGTAGCTTTAATTTCTTATTATAAAGTGTGATTTTTTACAATAAAAATATGGAAATCAAAGAGAACACTCCCTTGGTTTCCATATCTACATTATTATATTTAATTATCTCATTACAACTTTATTTATTATACATATATTTTACGATTTTTCAATAGATTTGCGTTTTTTCCGATGTCAATATTTTATTTAATATATCTTTTGAAAATCATTTTTCTATATTAATAAAATAATTTGCAATTTTAAAAATTATATTTTTCAAAAAATTGCAAATCAACTTCTATTCCCTATTTTATATATAATCTAAATCAAATCATACTTTTTTAAATCTTATTATCTTTAAGCCAATTGATGATATCAATAAAAATAGGGTCATTTTCATATTTATCTCTATCAAATTCAATCCAAGCATTAGAAATATTTTTCTCACTATCTAGAACTTTTCTAACACTAGGAAGATTTATTATTGGATTTTTTGTTTGATTATTTAAATCAAGGCATCCTTCTTGATCATATAGTTTCATTTGAATATCACATTCTAATTTATCACAATGATATGCAAAAATTGCTTCTTCAGTTTTTCTTTCATTATATTCGTCTAATAAATTTAATATTTCTTCTTTTCCACTGAAATTTTCTAAAATATATTCTGTAGCTTTCCTACCATTTATTAATTTATCTACACGAGTTGTTTCATAAAAAGCTAAATCACCTATTTTAATTTCTTCTAATTCGTGAATTGCAAGCATAAATATAACTTTATTTAAATCTAACTTATAATTGAATTGAAAATAAATTGAAATTGCTAACATTTGAACACCATAAATGTGTTCTGCTACACTTTCTATTCTTTCTCTTTTTACATTCCATGTTAATGGACCTTTTCTAATTAAATCCTTTAATTTATTGCATAAAACATAAAATTTGATTGTATTTTTTATTATATCATCCATGTTATTCATACTCCTATATAAAAGCAGTTATAAATTAGTGTTTTTCTATAATCTTCCACACTCCATTTTTATTTGAGCCCTCTCTTCTTGTAATGTTTTTATCTTTTAAGCTATTTAGAACTATTATTTTATATTCTTAATTTAAATATATTTTAATAATTCTTTAAATTCAATATATCCAGACTTTTCGTTAAAATGCCCTGCGTTTTTTATTAAAATTCCTTTTCCATTTATTAATTTAGCAAACTGCATTGCTTTGTCAATATTGACGTATGGATCATTATCAGAATAAAAACAATAAATATCTTCACATAAATCAACAATTTTATTCAATTCGTTATCTTCCATATAAAAAGAATCATATAATGAATTATCTTCATCATATTTTATTTTATTAAAACCTGCAACAGTTATAATTCTTTTCACTTTAATTTTGTTTTCTATTAAAAATTTTACAACAAAGATACTGCCTAAGCTATGTGTTATAATGGTAGTATTCTCAGTTATATATCCAACCTTAAAGTAAGCTAAAAGTACTGTTTCCCAAGAATTATAGTTTTGATTGTGTGGCGTTGGAAAACTTGGTATAATACAATTTAGTTTTCTAATACTTAATTTCTTTTTTAAATATGGAATCCAATTTTTATATGGATTACCATATGAACCATGAATTATTATATAATTGTCCATATTTTTTCTCCATTTTTTTGATAAATTATAATTAAATCTAAAAAAATAAAATGAATTACTTAGAAATTATATCTTCTACTTTCTTTTTGTCTTTTACTGAAATCTGTGCATAATCTATAAACATGGTGAATCTTCCTATCTTCAAGCTGCATCTTGATGCAATATATTTTTGTACCGTAATAAATTCTTGAAGATTCATGAGTAACTTGTCATATATATTACATGCTCTTGAATGTAATTGGAAATTAACTTTTCCATTTTCGTTACTTGCAGTAATACTTAGCATGCAAGGTTTGATTTCAGCTTTTTGGTCATCTTTTATCCAATTACATGCAATACCTACTCTATCTTTTTTTATTCTTTCTATCATATATTCAATTTGAGAATTGGGATTATCAAATAATCTATGAAAATATAGTTTGGTCCATTCATGGCATACTTTTTTCTCATTTTCTCCAGTAATAATAAAGTTATTAATAATATCTATATTAGCTTTATCCATTGGAAATTGGGAATCTGGTTCGCAAAGTTCAGGCTCATTCATTTCGATTATTAATGTATCCATTTTAAAAAATCTTGAATCTTGTGGTATATACCCATTTTTATATAGCTTTTCTAATGCGTTTTTCCATACTTTATTTATGTTATTTTCCTCTATAATTATCATAAAAATCTCCTTTTAGTATTTAAATCTTCTGCCTGTGCGCAATATTACTTATGTTCTTAATTTTTACTTATTATATAACAAAAGACTGATAATTACAACTATCTATCAGTCTGATATCAATATTATGTAACTATTGATTTTTCAGCATCGCAATGCACGGAAACTTTTATTTTGTACAATGTCGTATATTTCATTTTGCACAATCTTACATCCTTGTTTCCTGTACTCTCTCGCTGTTTTTGGTTCAAAGTTGAATTTTTAGATATATAAATTATCTAAATATTTTTTTACATATTTCCATCTATTTTTAAAAAATTGTTCTTTATCAACTAAATTTTCAATTTCTTTTAGTGTCATCCATTTTACTTCAGATACTTCATCTTTTTTTAACTTCATGTTCTTTATCTTAAAATCATTTCTTAATAAATATGTTTCTACTATAAGTGAGTCTACTCTAAATTTGGTTATAAATTCTAATTTATTAATATCAATATTAATATCCAACTCTTCTTTAGCCTCTCTTACAATTGTTTGCTTTGGGTTTTCACCTGCAATAACAGAACCTCCCATCATAGCCCACATGTTGGGAAAAATTTTTTTGTTGCTAGCTCTTTTTTGAATTAAAAATTTATTTTTACTATTTATAATCCATATCTCTGCTCCTAAATGACAAAAGCCTTTTTCAAAAAATGTTTCATCATTTTTTTCCATTATTTCACCTGTCTTATTTCCATTTTTATCTAATACTTCCCATAATTCCATCTTATTATGTTTTAGCTCCTCTGCTATTTTTTTCAAATATTGTCTTTTCACTTCTTTTGATTTTATCTCATTCAACTTCAGAAATCAAATCTCTTAAATAGACCCTTTTAGGATTAGTATATGAATCTAATTCCTTAATAGCCTCACCCTTTTTAAGAAATATTAAATTATTGAATTCTACTTCTAAATTATTCTTTTCTAAAAATTCTTTATATTGTTTAAAATGATTTTGCAATTCGTTTTTTGACATATTTAATTTACCAACTGCAATAAATCCATAAGCATTTCTTTTAGTATTTGGATATTCGATGTACTGAAATTTATAATTTATTTCATTTAAATTAAGATTCACTTCCTCTTTTAATTCGCGCTTTAAATTTTGAATTAAATCAATATTTGAGCCTGTTATGTCCTTTTTATCAATTCCACCACCAGATAATTGGAAACCATTTGGAAAAGAAGTTTTTTCACTTGCTTGTCCAAACACCCAATAATTATCGTTTGTTAAAAGTAAAATTCCACTCCATGGACAAATACATCTATATTTTTCATCATCTATTCCAATTCTTTCGTCATATAAATAGTGAGCATAATTTGTTTTAGAAACTTTTATAATAATTTCATTTTCTGCCTCTGTGACTTCTTCAACTGCAAAATCTTCTCCATTATATAACGTTGGAGTTTCTAAAATTGCTTTACTCCAAAAATCTTCAATTTTATCCTTTAAACTTTTTGGAAGATTAATATTTTGACCAGTGTATACTAAATTTATAGGTTTTGCTATTTTTTAATCATTAAAAAAACTCCTTTTTTTATTTTTGAATAAAGATTAAATTCATATATAATTATTTTATAAATCTAATAATTTCTAATATATAAATCAAAATTTCTATTATCGGAATTACTATTTTTTTCTTGCTTTTTATAATTTCTATCATATATTTTATCGTCATTATAAAAGCTGGTAAAGCAATTAATAAACTCATACATAATATAATTAATGCAAAAGGTCCAAAAACTATTGTCCCAAAAGCATTATCCATTGCATCTTTGAAATCAATATTTTCTGATTTTAGACATAATGCAAATAATATCATACTAAATCTAGGGAAAAATGAAAGAATAAAACTAATTAAATTTTTTATTATTAGTTTATTTTTACCATCACTCATTTTTTTCTGCCTCCTTTTTTATGTATTTTATCACATATATACATAAAAAACAACATTTAAAGCAATTTGTTTTCAATTTTATTTTATAATTTGATTTATCTTAGTTTTTTTTGTTTAAAAATTATCTACATTTTTTAAGCAATATTCTTCAGTTATAGGAATAGTACCACTAGCACCATATCCTAAGGTTTGTTTTAGTTCTCTATGAAAATCGCTTCCACCTGTTATCAATAAATTGTTTTTTTGACAAAAACACTTAATATACTCAATTTGTTCAATTCCATGTCTTGTATGTAAACATTCTATACCATCTAAAATGCCTAAATTATAGATATCCTGAATATATTGTTTGTGATTTATATCCTTATAGTCAAAAGGATGTGCCAAAACTACCTTACCACCACATGAATGTATTAAATTTGCTACATCAATTGCTGTGGGTAATCCAATTGTTTCATCTATAAAGAATGGACTATTAGGATTATGTACATAGCCTCTTGCAAAACTTTTTTCTCTATTTTTACCTAGCATTTCATCTAAAATCTTATCATTTTCTTTAAATTCCATCATATGATATTTCATAACAGTGCTTGATTTATCATTTTTTCTACTTATAATTAAATCTTCATCAAATTTAATTCCTTGTTTTCTACAAACTTCTTTTAAAAAGGTTAATTTTTTATTTTCCTCTTGAATAATTTCTTCGTCACTTTTGGTATTTATTAAATTACTTTTATTCATCATTTTCCAATCAAAATCATATCCCAACATGTGAAAGTCTTTATGTTTAAATACAAAATCGAATTCTATACCTGTTATAATTTTTGTTCTGTATTTACTTAAATCCATATTATCTAATACTTGATATGCACCTAAAACATTGTGATCACAAAAAGAAATTACAGATATTCCTTCACTGTTTGCTTTTTTTAGTAATTGCTTTACAGTTAATTGTCCATCTGAACAAGTTGTATGTATATGTAAATCAATCATTTTATTATCCTCCTTTTAATATATTTGAAACCAGAAAGAATCTTTGATTTTGTATTATAAAGTTTTTTTATAACAATAAAAATATGGAAATCAAAGAAAATACTCCCTTGGTTTCCATATTTTTATCTTTATATTTAATTATCTCATAATATCTTTATTTATTGTACTTAATATTTCAGTATTTGTCAAGATTTTTTAAATTGCTTTTTAATAATCTTCATAAAAATTTATTATTTTTTCTTTTGTACCATCTGCTGAGATTCTATCCCATTCTTCTTTGTAAAGCAATTTAGCATATTCTTTATTTAAGAAATCCTTTTGAAAATTATCTCTTCTTTCAACTAAAATAGGATTATTTGTCCATAGATTAAATTTACCATTATCATTAATTCTTTCGCAGGCATACTCATAGCAATTTTTAAAATGTTCATCAAAAGATTTTTTTTGTGGATAATTCTTAATTGATGTTGAAATCTGTCTTTTTATATGAATTTTTATATCGAAATCCCTGTCAGAGTCAGAAACACATTCAACATAAATATTTCTTGGTCTTATTTTTCTAGATCCTCTATGATCTTCAACTGCTTGTTTCATTACTTCAATTTGTTCAGGTGTAAAGTATTTTTTTAATTCTATTTCACTTTCTAAAATTTTACCAGATTCATATTCGTGATTTTCCCTATTTACATTTAAACCTATATCATGATAACTGGCTATTACATATGCCATATTTTGGTCTAAGTTATAATAATTTGCAAGCATCAACATATTATTAATAACACTATTAATATGTATCATACCATGTGAATAATATTTATTATATTTTGGAAATATGCTTTTTTCGATATATTCTTTTAATTGTGCATTAATAGCATCCACTTTATGTTGCCCCTCATATTAGATTTAGATTGGCAATACATGCTCTTTGAGCTTCAATAAATTTATTTTTATCAGAAAGCAATTGCCTTATATCTTTTAGAAAATTTTCATATGTGGTGTCTTTAAAATAGAATTTAGCATATCCGTTTTCTCCGAACTTATTAGAAAGCACCTTATATGCACCCTCAAAAATTTCTACATCAGATAAGTCTGGATTTTTCTTTTTACCATAAATATAGGATCTTTTTAAACATTGTTCAACAGATGAGTTTCTAGAGGCAGAAGATAATATTTTTCCATATATATTTCTAGGCTCGTTTTCCGCATTTGCTCTTTGGTCCTCTATTGCCTCTTGAATAATTTTTCTTTGCTCTAATGTAAAATAGCTTGCCAAAAACTCATCTTTAAACATTATCTCTCCACTAATCTTTTCATGATTTTTTTCATCATTATTTTTTCTAATATCATGATAACTTATAGCTGTATATAAGATATCATCATTCACTTTTAAATCATTTTCTTTAATTATATTTTCACTTCGTTTTATAACATATTTAATTCTATCTATTCCATCACCAATATAATTTTTCTCATATAGTGGAAAAATATTTTGTTCTATATAGTTTCTTAAGTTATTATTTACATCCATATACTATTTTCTCCTACTAAAGCCAAAATATTTATTATATATTTTTAATTTTTCCTTCTTTTATCTCTATAAATCTTTTAATTTTTTTAGTAGTTGTTTTTATAAATTCACCATCTTTTAATTCTAAGCTTTTTATTGCCTTATAATTTGTAACTTTTTTATTAACTTGTTTTATTTTATCCCATATGATTTTATGAACTTCTTTATCACTTATATCTCCATATAATTCTTTAATTTTGTCATAATTTGGTATAGCTCTACAAGTTACAATTAGCTCTTTTTCTCCGCTCTACCTCTTTTCCATATACCATACATTCTTGTATTTCTTCTATACTTGATAGTAATAATTCAAGCTCTTCTGGGAAAATATTTTTTCCATTTTGAGTAACAATTACATTTTTAATTCTTCCTGTTATATAAACAAAATCATTTTTATCTACATATCCAATATCTCCTGAATGGAACCATCTTCTTCCCTCTTCGTCATATTCTATAACCTCTTTAGTAGCTTCTTCATTTTCATAGTATCCCATCATTAAAGTGTTTGTAGATATTAAAAGTTCTCCCTCTCCTTTTTCATCTGGTTTATCTACTTTAATTTTACCATTAATTATAGTTTTTCCGGCTGAACCAACTTTAGTATCAAAATCAGGAGTAACAGCAGATATTGGTGATGTCTCTGTTAAACCATATCCTTGTAGGAAGATAATTCCTAAATCTGTATACCATTTACCAACCTTTTTATCAATAGGAGCTGCAGCAGAAACCATATATTTCATTCTACCACCAATTCCATCATATATTTCTTTAAATACTTTTCTTTTAATATCAATACCAAAATTTTTTAAAATATTTGTAATTTGCATCATTGAAGATACAATTTTTTCTTTTTTACTTTTTCTAATGTTTTTCATAATATTCTTGTATAGACTTTCTAATAATAATGGTACAGCTATTAAAATACTTGGACTTGTTTCTTTTAAGTTATCTGAAATATATCTTAATCCTTGACAAACAGTTATTGAAGCGCCAACTGCTAATGGTAGTAAAAATCCAATACTTGATTCATATGTATGGTGAAGAGGTAATACTGAAAAGAATCTTTCATTTTCATTAATTGCAACATAAGCTGAAACAGCATTTATATTATTTGCAAGTTGTCTATTATTTACCATTACACCTTTACTATTTGAAGTTGTTCCAGATGTAAAAAATAATGCTTTAAATTCATCAGGATCTATTTCTATATCCATAAATGAATTATCTCCATTTTTGATAAGTTCATTCCCTTCTTTTATTACAGTATTAAAACCTACCATTCTTCCTTCTAATTTATCATCACTTTTCATTTGAATAAAGTATTTAACATGTGGAAGATTATCAATTATAGTTGTTATTTTATCTTTTATATGTGTAGAGTAAATAACTGCTGTTGCTTTTGATCTATTAACAACATTTTCAATTTCATTTTCAGGAAGCTCTTTATCTACAGGAACTGCAATTCCAGCTCCAATTAAAAGTGCAATATAAGAAACATACCAAGCATATTGATTCTCACCAATTATAACTATTCTTTCATTTTTTAAATTATACTTATTGGTTAAAGCAGTACCTAGTGCCTGTACATCCTCATTAAATTTTTTAAATGTATATTCTTTAAATTTATCATCTTTTGGATTATCTTTATCTAAAATAAAAGTTCTATCTGGAAACTTTTCTATTGTTTTTAAATAGAATTCTTTTATTGTTTCATAATGTGTTTCTGGATAATGTTCTCCAGGTTTGAAATTATGCTTTTTTGGTTTTACATCAGCTTCAGAATAGTCTTTTTTTAATTCTTCTATATCTCCTATATTATCTAATTTTAATTTTTTAAATTTAAAAAGTGGTTTTTCTTTTAATGTATTTAATAAATTGTTTCCTATTTTCATATAATGTTTCCTCTCTATTTAAAATAATTATATTTATTTTTTTATATATTTTATTTTTTCAAAGTCTGAATTTTGACTTCTTTCAACCATTTTACTATATACTCTATCTCTTAAATCTTGTTCAGCTTCTTTTTTTGAAAGACCATTATTTACTTTAAATGGACCATCTATATAAGAAATAATTTGAACTTTTCCATTTTTCCTTTTATGATAGGTATTTGTTAAACAAAAAACATCTGCATTTAATTCAATTGGGTATTTAAATGAAACTGTCTTAAAATTTCTTATTTTTGTATAATAAGGCCAAATATGAGCTTCTGGATATATTGTTATACTATGTTTTCTTTCAATTGTTGTTTTTATTGCTTTTAAAAAATTCTTATATGCTTTTAGATTTGAAGGAATAGGATATGCACCTAATAGTCTAACCAAAAGTTTTAAACCTGGCATTGATATATTTGCAGGATTAACAATAAAGAAGTTTCTTTTAGGGTAATTTGCAAGGCTTGGTATAAAAGTATCTGCAAAAATTTGAGTATGATTTGCATAAATAAAATATCCCCTGTTTTTTGCATTTTTTAATTTTTCTTTTCCAATATATTTTATATTAAATTTTATTTTAGCATATAAATACTTAATTGGCATACTTAAAACATTTTGTGTAAAAAGAGATGCTATATTCCAAATTGGATTTTTGTGTATAAATTTATAGTTTTCGTCTACATTTACCAATTTTATATTTTCCATTGTTGCAAAATCATCTTCAAGTTCATCTGTATAATAATATATTTTTTCATTATTCTTTTTTGCTTTTTTCACTATCTTCTTCCTTTTGAGTTGTATATTCTAATGGAATATTGTAGAAATTTTCGTATATATTTTTCCATACTTCATAATTTTTAGCTTTCATATTTTCTGTATTTTCTTTAACTGAAAGACTTTCATCTGGATAAATTGGCTTATCTATGTTTATGTAATATTCAAGAATTGGGAATCCATCATCTCCGATTTTATCACTGTTTTTCATAGTAATAAAAATTGGAACTACTGGTACATTGTTTTTACTTGCGAATCTGAATGCACCGCTTTTTAATGGCTTTGGCTTTTTATAGTTCCACCATAAGCTTTGTTCTGGATAAATAAGTATATATTCATCATCAGCAAGTATTTTTTCAACAGCTCTTATAAATTCTTCCATTGCTTTTGGAGAAGTAGCTAAAGGCAATGTATTACTATTTCTAAACAAATATCCATAAAATCCAGGAAAATTTGTATAATTTCCTTCTCTTATTACTTTATACAAAGTTTTTCTTTTTTTGTTTGAAGATCTAAATGCTGTTTCAACTGCAAAAACATCAAATGGATTAAAATGATTGCAAGTTAGAATTGCTCCACCTGTAAGATCATTTATGTTTTCTAAGCCATTTATTTCTTTAATCATAAGCTGATTTTTTCTAAGTAATTCTTTAATAAATCCAAGACCAATAGTATTTGCAACTGTAGTCTTTAATTTACTTGTTAGTTTTTCATTTAAGTAATCTACTTCTCCTGGCATAATTGGAATGGTTGGTGGATCATTTTCTGCATCTACATCAAATTTTCCTTCTTTTTCAAGTTTTGCAATTTCTTCTAGTATTGCTAACCTATCTTCAGATTGTTTTACTAAAACATTTCTTTTTCTTAATGATAATAAAGTATTTTTAATTTTACTGTAGCTTCTAGGTGTTCTATCATATCCTACACATTCAGTTTCAAATTCAGCAAGTTCAAATAGTTTTTTTGTTTTTTCCTCATCCTCTTTTAATTGCTCAGGGGTATAATTTCTCTTAATTTCTAAAATTTCTTCATAAAAGTCAGTTTGCTTAGCATAATTCCAGAAATACTCACTATATAGAACTGAATCATTATGCCATGGCTTACGAGCTAATGTATAATGTATAATTTTTATTTTGTTTGGATTAACATTTTTTAGAGGAGCAGGAGATTTGTTCCACATTTGGCTTAAATATTTTACTCTTCCCTTGCACATTCTATTTAAATAATCTTGGTCTTGTGCTACTGAGTAGATATTTTTTTCTAATAAATATAAGAATTTTTCTTGCAAGCCAAATTCTCTAAGTTCTTTTAAATTCATTAATAGAATACCCGCATTAAAGTAATGTTTATTATCACTAACTCCAATTACACGTTTGGCATAATTTTTTACTTCTTGAGTATAAATTGCTGTTTCTTCTGTAACAGCCCCTAATAGATAATTATTAATATTAGTATTATATAATTTTGCAATATCATCTAAAATAACTATATCACAATCTAAATATAATATTTTATCATACTCAGGATATAAAGTAGGTAAAAATAATCTAAAATATGTATCTTTAGAATAGTAATCTCTAGTATAAAGCTTATCTTTTATTCTATCTATATAATAATTCAAATCAACAAATTCAATTATTACATTATCTTTGGCAAATTTTTTTATTCTTTCAATATTTTCTTTAGAGATACTTGTATATAAAATCCTTAAATTATATAAATAATTTTCTGATGAATTATCTATTAAAGATTTTATTGTAACTGCTAAAAACGGAATATATGCATCATTTAATGCAAAAAATATAGGTATTTCTTTTTTACTATTTGTATTCATTTTTTACTTTTCCCCTTTTACTTTTTTCAAACTCTTTTTTTAATTCTAAATATTTATTTAAGTCATCATCAAATCTATGGCATTTTAATTCATTATGTACTTTTTCAATATTCCATTGTTTAAAATTTGTAGTATGTGGATATGGTCTAAACATTAGTCTCTTGCAAAAATGACATACTAAAGTGTCTTCCCTATCAAATTTAGATTGTTCATTATATCTTCTTGGAAGAAGCTTCTTTTTAGTTGTTGACCAATATACTGCATCTTGATCTGCAAAAAGCATTTTTTTGGTTTTTATCTTAGTTCTTGCTTTTTCTAAAAGTCCTGTTTCTTTTATTTTTTTCATATTTAAAAGTAACATACCAGCATTTATATAATCTGGTCTAATAAATACACATCCATATTTTTCTTTTACAGCAGCATATTCATAATCTTCTATATCTATGTTAAATAATTCTGAAATATCACCATCAATCATCATATCTACATCTAAATATAATAATTTATCAGGAATTTCCTCAATCTTATCTGCTAAAAGTCTAAGTAAAGTATATGGTGTACAATATGCACTTTCATTAGGACTTTTCATAAATTCTTGTTCATAAATAGAAGTAACGTCAATTGATTTTACTTCTGAATTTGGATTTTTAGATTTTACTAAATTATCTAAAAATTCAGCTTCTTCTTCACCTAGTGCAATATATTCTTTTTTTATTCTTGTTAATTCTGCTGTAAATATATAACATCTAATTGCTTCATTTGTTCTATTGGTTATTGATATAAGCTCTGTGAGCATTCCATCAAAAACTTTATTATTACCACATAAAAGTATATTTATCATAACTAATTATCCCTTATATTTCTCCATTATTTTTTTCTTTAATATATTAGCATAAAATACAAAATTTTTCAAATATTTTTAAAAAAAACTGTCAATTATAATTGTAGTTCAGAAAATAAATAATTTTGCCCTGTCTAAAGTTTATATATTTATTTTTATGCGTAAATCCCTTCTTTCTAACAAAAATGTAATCAAATATGGAATTTTTTAACGGAAGTCAAGCTTCCTAAAAATTCTCATATTTGAAAACATTTTGTAAGAAAGTGGTCCCCGCACAAGTTTACTTTAAAAATAAATATATAAACTTGTCGCGGGCTTTAAGATTATTTTAACTGAACTGCAATTCTAATTGACAGTTTTTAAAAATATTGAAGTGGATTTATATATTCTCCATCTTTTATGATTTCAAAATGTAAATGATAATCATCTGCTATTTCAAAATTTGCTGAGTTTCCAACAGTTCCAATTGTTTGTCCAGCAGTTACTTCTTCACCTTCTACAACATATTCGGCAGTTAGTAAATTTGCATAAATAGTTTTGTATCCATTATTATGCTCTATTATAACAGTTAGCCCATATCTTGGATCGTTTTTTATTGCAGAAACTTTTCCATCACATGCTGAAACAACAACACTTGTCTTATCAGCCTTGATATCTACGCCATTATGAGTTATCCATTCTTTTAAAGTTTCAGAATAGACAAGTGAATCTGGCGCAAATTCACGTATAATTTCTCCTTTTACTGGCTCTATAAATGTAATATTATTTTTTTCTTCTTTATTTTCTTCAGTTTTATCATCTTTATTTATATTAGCAGTAGTTTCTGAAGTTTCATTTTTATTTGTATTATCCGTACTGTTGGTTTTTGTTTCAATTGTGGTATTTTCTGATTTTATATTTGAAGTATTTTCGGTATTTGTATTTGTAGAAACACTTTCTGAATTTGTATTTGAAGTTACATTTAAAGAACTATCTGAATTTATCTCATTTATAGCTTCATTAACAGATTTTCCAAACTCGCTACTTACATCTTCAAATTCATCTGTATTTTCTAGTTTTGAAATTTGAGTATTTTGTAAAACACTATCATTAACTTTTGAACTATTTACATTTAACAAATATACTATTAAACTTGTTAAAAGTATACCTATAATTATAATTCCAGCTACAATCATTCCAATTGTGATTTTTTCTTCACTTTCTCTAAAATGCATTCCCATATATAATCCTCCTAAAAACTTAATTATTTTTATTATTAACATATTTAGAAGTTTTATACATAATATAATTATATTTAGTCTTTATATAAATAATTTGTCAACAACTATATTTTCAGCCTCTCTTGGATATTTTATAACAAACAACTCTGCTAAATCTTTTAAATCATATTTTTTATATTCAACTTTTTGTAATTCAATTGCAATATTTGAGTTTTCCTTTAACAGAATATTATAATCATTTATTATCTTCCCAGAAAAACGTTTTTTATGAATATTTACATATTCTTCCAAATTTATAATAATTGCATTATCATAAATATAATATTTATTTAAAACTTCATCTGGAAAATCCACATTAACAATTATATTACTTCTTAAAAGAGCTTTTTTCTTGTTATTTGAAAGTGTAAGTATAACACCATATTCATTATATAATTTACCTTTAAATTGCTCAAATTGTTGTATATTATTTGTAACAATACTAATTGTTTTAAATTTTTTTGATAGATTTTCAATTGCATTTAAAATATAGTTTTCTGCATAATTTAGTGAAAAAGCTATTTTGCAGTCTTTTAAATTAATTTTATTTTTATCACAAATATTAGTTATTAAATCTTCTACCATAATTTTAGATAACATTTTTCCTTGAATTATATTTATATTATTACTATACATGCAATTTAAAAGTAATTGGCTTTTCTTCAAATTTTTTGAAATAACAACATTTCTACAATTATTATTTTTGAGTATTTTTAAAATATTATGTACAATATTTTTATTTATCTTGTCTATTTTTTTATTTATATAAATTTTATCTTCTTTAACTTCAATTTTCTTAAAAAACTTAAATTTATTTGACTCTTCTATAAAAAAAACTATCATATATTTCACCTTTTAAAATATATGATAGTTTTGTTTTTTTATTTCTTTATTGCTAAAATTTTATATTGAATAACTCCTGCTGGTGCTTCTACATCAACTGTTTCTCCTTTTTTTCTTCCTAATAGGGCTTTTCCTATTGGAGATACATTTGACACTTTGTTTTCAGCTAAATTTACTTCTGTTGATCCAACAATTGTATATTCAACCTCCTCATTAAATTCAATATCTAATAATTTTACAAGATTTCCTATTTGAACAGTTTTAGTATCAATTTCTGCTTCGTCAATAATTTTTGCGTTTCTTATTTTTTGTTCAAGTTCTGCAATTTCTTCTTCATTTTCTCTTTGAGCAGATTTTGCTTCATCATATTCAGAGTTTTCAGATAAATCTCCAAATCCTCTTGCAGTTTTAATTCTTTCTGCAATTTCTGTTCTTTTCTCTGTTTTTAAATAATTTAATTGTTCTTCTAATTTTTTATAACCTTCTTGAGTTAAAATAACCTCCTGATTTTCTCCCATTACTCATCATTCTCCTTTTTGTTTTTTTCTTCCATAATAATTTTTTCTTTTTCATTTTGGAAACATATACTTAATGCTCCGATTGATAAAATATAAATACCAATTGCTAAACTATTTGTAATTCTTCCAAATGGAATTCTAGTAATTGCAATTATAGCATAATACGCTATTTCAAACAATATTGGTATAGATATTGCTTTCATTAAAACCATTTTTATTCCAAGTTTATTATATAAAAACAAGAAATATAACAATACTGCTGAAAAAGTTATAATTGCTGGTAAAAGATATGGTTTAAGAATATCAATTATTCTTGTACTTGTAATAGATATAATTTTAGTATTTTCATTTGAAATACTTTCATTACATTCTTCGTTTATTTTATTAATAATATTTTCTTTTTCTTCTTCTGAAATACTTGTAGAAATTATTTCTAATGCATTATTAAATCTTTCTAACTTTTGTACTTTTACTCCCCTATCTGTAATAACAGATTTTGCAATTTCTTCTATTTTTATTTCATCCAAAGTAGAAGCAGATGAAATTTCAAACTCTTGTCTGTTTGAATAATTAAGTTCTTTATTAAAACCTTTTATAGCATAGACAATTGCGCCAAATATAATAATTAATATTAAAATTAAATATAATAACTTATTTTTCATTTATTTTTCGTCCTTTCCTATTTATTTAATCATATCTCTAGTAAGTGTGTAGTTATATATAAAGCTTAATGTTACACCCCAGAATAAGAACATTCCTGCTGTTGAAAGTTTAGTAAATGCTGAAAATGTAAATATTATTGCTATTAATAGAATAGGAATAGCTTTTATAATTTGTGACTTAAATAGTTCTTGTGTTTTTTTAGCTTCTTTTGTACTTAAAAATTCATATACCATTAAATAATTGCATAATGCAATAATAACTGCTACAACAATGCTTTCAAGTGAAATTGAAACATTTGCATATCTAACAAGTAATAAGTCTAGTGCAATAAATCCAATATTTGCAATTACTGCAATAATACCCTTAGATTTAAATTTAAGAATTATATATATTAAACAAACAGCAAAAATAATTGAAATTATAAAACATATTTTGCTTAAAGTAGATTTGGTTATATCACTTTGTATATATGCATTTTGTTTAATTTCATATGTTAAAGGCATTTTTCCAGAATTTAATATATTAGCAATTGTTGAAGCTGATTTTTCTGTATCATTTATTGACTCTTGATCTGTTGTGGCTCTATTCATAGATAAGTTAATTGAACCTGTTTCCATAACATCATCAAAACTTGATGTAATTAAATCACTGTCATCAATAGCTAAAATAATTTTTTTCTGTTTATTCTCTTCTTTTTGTTCAGTTTCACTATTTTCAGTAGATTCAGCAGTTTCTTCTGAATTATTTTCTGGTGTTTCTTCTTCATTTGCACTACTTGTATTATCTTCGGTATTTGTTTTGTATTCTCCAGAACTTAGGTCTTTTAGAGTTTTCTTTCCATTTTTATCAAAATCAAACTGAAGATATACTATTGTTCCATTAGCTGTAGTATTATATACTGTTGAAACTTTTTTTAGGTTATCATTATTTATAAATACTTTAGATGAATCTTCTGAATCTTTAATTTCAAAATTTCCTATTTGTAACAAGTTGCTTAAAACATGATCTGTATTTTCATTTTCTGGAATTTGCAAATATATAGAACCATTATCTCCATTTTGACTAATATTATAATCTTGTACACCTAATAATTTTAATCTTTTTTCAATTATTTTTTTTGCTTCTTTATATTCTTCATAATAACTTTTTTCAGTTTCTTTTTCTTGGCTATTTGATTCACCATCTTCAGAAGCTTCTGCATCTTCATTGTTTTCAGTACTTCCTTCGTTGGTTTCTGTATCATCTATATTTGAAACCTCTAAAACTACTTCTCTATATCCGTCTAGGTCCTTACTGTATGTAAATTCTTTAACTTTGTTTATCATTTTATTGTAGTCTTGCATATACACTCCTACAAATGATATTAAAACAATAACAACTATTGCTAAAATTTCTGTTATTAATTTAATTTTATTTCCTTTCAATTTTAAATCCTCCCTTTTCCTTATGTAAAATAGCTTTAAATAGAGCTTTTTAACGATTTGTATATTATCATCTTTTTAAACTTTCTCTATTTTAGCCCAAATAAAAAAAAATATCAATATTTTTTTGAAATTTTTTTTATTTTATGATACAATAATTTTACAATTCATTAAAAAAATTTATTATTTTTATAAGGAGGAATTTTAAAATGTCAAACATCACAAACTACATCTTTGAAACAAAAGCAATTAAATTTTGTAAAGAAAATGAGCCATTCTGGTATACATCAGGATTAATTGGTCCATATTTCTTTAACACACATTTTTTATATGGAAGTGAACAAGAAGCACAAGTACTATTAGATTTTATTACCGAAGAACTTGCATTAATAAAAAATGGAGATTCTAATAAAAAGGATTTACCTAAAAAAATCTTTGATAGGGTTATTGAACAATATAATAAAAATAAAATTTATCATTATGTAATAGATCAATTAAAAGAATATATTGAAAAAAATATAGGATTAGATAATTTTGAATATATTTCTGGTGGCGAAAGAAGAGATTGGTATTTTTCAAACATTTTAGCATATCTTTTAAAGAAACCTCACATAACAGTTTTCAAAGATGTAACAGCTTTAAAAAGTAATTATGATTTTTCTACAGCAGAAGAAACAGCTGATTTACAAGGAGCAAAAGTTCTTCATGTTGCAGATATGATAACAATTGCATCTAGCTTTACAAAAATGTGGGTCCCTGCTATAGAAAAATTAAATGGTAAAGTAGAAAACTCTATGGTAATTATAGACAGAAATGAAGGTGGAAAAGAGAATTTAGCTAAAATTGGAGTTAAATCTCATGCAATAGTTATTGTTGATAAAGATTTACTTAAACAGGCTTTAGATCTTGGATTTATTAATCAAGAACAATATAATTTTGATTGCAAATATTATGACAATCCATTTGAAACTGCAAAACAATTCTTAATAGAACATCCAGAATTTGTTGAAAATAGCTTAAAATCTACTAATGAAAGAACTTTAAAAAGAGTTCATACAATGATTGATGAAGACTTATATGGATTAGGATTAAAATATTAAAAGCGAAAAAGATATAATGATGTTATTCTATAATCATTATATCTTTTTGATTTTTTATATCTAAGATATTTAATTTTTTATTATTTAAATCTTCTAAAAATCTATCTTTTATAGTATTATTCATCTCTAAAATACAAGTAATGTTTTCATTATATTCACTGTTTTTAATTATAATATTATTTTTGTTACAATAATACTGCAAAGATTGATAATTTGGATAATCTAATTCAATTTGAAACTCAGTACCAGGCTCTATCTTTGCTTTTTTGCAATTATCTATTGCACCTACTGTTGCACCCGAATATGCTCTAACTAAGCCTCCTGTACCAAGTAAAATTCCCCCAAAATATCTTGTAACAATTATTATTACATTACATAAATCATTTTTTTGTAAAAGATTTAACATTGGAGCTCCAGCAGTTCCAGAAGGCTCGCCATCATCACTCGATTTTTCGTAAATTTCATCTTGATTTAGCACTCTATATGCATAGCAATTGTGTCTTGCATCATAATATTTCTTTTTATATTCTTTTATAATATTTTCCGCTTCTTCTTTGCTTTCTACATATATTAAATTTGCTATAAATTTTGATTTTTTCTCTACTAATTCAAAGGTAGAATTTTCTAAAATTGTATACAAGATTTTTTCCTCCGTCTGTTTATTGTATTTTATCTATTTATTCTCACATTGCCTTTTTCATTAGTTCTTTTCTTAGCATCAATTTATTTAATTCAATAATTTCATTATTAGCTTTTGTTTCTAATAGTTCTTCTAAATTTTTCATTACTTCCTTATTAGAAGCCATTATGTAATTTTTTCCTTCTTTTAGGCAAATCACATTCATTATCCATTTATCGCCTTTTTCGTTTAGAACTTCTTTTATTATTTCCTTATTTTTCCAAAGAAGGGTTTTATCCCATAAAACTAATTGTCCAATTACTCTTGGCAATGAATAATCAATATCTTCAATTTTTATGTCATTTCTTATAGCTTGAGAAAAATCTTTTTCTATTACTTGTTGACATTCCATAAAATAATTTTGAGCAAAATTTTCATCTTGAACTATGTTTTGTAACTTATTATAGCTCTCAATATCTCTGTTAGTTGTAACATTTGATTTTAAATTTAAAGTATTATCTAAAATTGCAGCCATTAAAAGTTTTGCAATATCAACAGGCATTTTTTCTAATAAATTATCTTTTTCATACATTTCTACAATAATGGTTGCCATTGCACCTACTTGCTCTATTATTGCTTTTTTATCAAGTTTTTTTCTCCAATATTCTTCATATCCATAATGATGATCAATTATTTCAATTACTTTATCTTCTTCAACTATTTTATCAAAGAAATCTTTATAAGAAAGATCAACTATAATAAATTGGTCATCTTCATTTTTAGTGTAATCATCTAGTTTGTATTTTAATTTAAGCATACTAGGTGTTATGCTTTCATTTAAGTTTCCTGTACAAACTGCTTTTGCTTTTATTCCTTTTAAATTAAGTAAATATGCATATGCAATTGCTCCGCCATATGCATCAATATCAATATTTCCTCTTCCTGATGTGATGATTATCATGTTTTTTTGGTCCTTTCTGAGTTTCCTTCTCTAGATTATTTATAAATTCAAGCCATTTATATAATTTTTCTTGTTTATTTTCTTTATTGTTTTTTGCTTTACTTAACGAAATTATATAAAATTTTTTTATTTTCTCTTTAAATCATCTTGTTTAACCTTACTAACTCTTCCATTACTATCGACTACAAGTTTGGTTCCTTCAAAAGCTTCTTCTCCTATTCTTATTTTCTCTGGCAATATAATACTTTCTAAACAATTACAAATATAAAAAGCTCTTGGTTCTATGTATTGAACTGTTGGTGGTAAAACAATTGATTTTAGATTGTATAACTCATCTAATGGATATATTATTTCTATCCCATTGTATAAAACAATTTGCTCAATCGTACTGCAATTATCCGCTTGTAAATCATATGTGTATTTATTAAAACCTTTATACCTTGATGGCCCAATTATTAACACTTTAATATGTTCATTATTTTTATTCATAACATATTTTTTAAAATCTCTAATATTCATTCTTCTTAAAATATTATCTGTTGATAAAAAAATAACTTCTTCAACTAAATCTGGATAATTCTCACCCATGGTAGCTGGTATCATTAGTCTTCTTAATTTAATTCTTCTTAGTGGATTTCCTCCGTATTTCTTAATATAATAGTCTATTATTCTTTCTCTCCATTCATTAAAATATTCATTTGTTGAATATGGATATTCATAAATTGGAGGTTGATTTATTATTTCTTTTCCTTTTAAACTATTTATAAAGCCATTTCTTGGATTTTGTGTACCATGTTTTAGTAAATAATTTAAGTCATATTCAATATGTGCTATTTCTGTTATTATATACTTTTTTCCTTCTTGTAGTTTCTGTCCATCCCATTTTTTCATTCTTTTAAACAAACTAATTAACTTAAATATTCTTTTCTCTATCCTTTCTTTATTTAAATCACAATATTCAGGATATAAAGATTTGGAAATATTATCTGTTTCTTTTACTTCAATATTATCTGGTAAATCTTTTAATTTTGTTTCAAGTTCTTCTATAAATTCATGAATTCTTTTTAATTGAGGGTCCTGTATATCCATATTTTTTCTCCTAAAATTAATACATTGTTTCTTTATATAATAGCATTCGTATTATATGAGGTGGTGTATTTATATGATGTTTTTGATTGTGTAAATTCATATAATTTTCAAGTAAATTATATCTCATTTTTCATATTTTCCACAATTTCCTTATAGTTTGTATTATTTTTTTCAATAGCATCAATTTCTTCACTATTACCACTTGAAAGATATCCTACATAATGAAAATTAAATTCCATAAATTCAGTTAGACTCTCAAAATATTTTGTTATCATATCAATAACTTCTTTATTTTCTTCTTCACTCAACATTCCAGTTATTATCAAATATAGATTCTTATTTTTTAGTAGTTCTGGATTCATAGAATGTGATCTTAATCTATCAATTAAGATTTTCAATTGACCACATAAAAAATTCATATATATTGGAGTTGCAATAACAATTTTTTCATATTTGGACATTTGTTTATATAATTCTTGCATATCATCATTTATTGAACAATATTTTACTAAGCCCTTTTTACAATCACTACATCCATTGCATGGTTTTATTTTATTATCAGATAAAGAAAATACGTAATCATTATCATTTCTAATCTCACTTAAAATTTTATAACAGTTTTTCTCTCTGTTGCTTACATTAATTAACAGTTTCATATTATATATCCCCTAATTTTATTTAGGTGAATCAATTCATTTAAAAATAATAAATTCTAAATGAATTGATTAATTTTTTCAAATAGTTCTTCTTTTTGGTCAACAGAATAATAGCCTTCTATCTTCCCTGCAATTTCACCATTTTTATATACCAATATAGCTGGTAATTCATTAATATTTAGAGTCTTTTTATTCTCATCATTACATTCAATTTTATAAAACAAAGTATTATCAGGAAAGTTTTCAACAATATCTTTTATAGGAATTGATTTTAATAAACATTCAATAGAATCATCATTATAAAATTCTACAATTATATTATTATTTTTGTTAATCTTATCTTTTAATTCATTAATGTCGAGCATAAAAAAGTCTGATAAAGGTGCTGCTCCGTACCTATCAACAAATAAGTCTTTTTGAGTTCTAGGATCATTATCAATTTCTTCTTTTATTTTTTTGTATTCTTCTTCAGTTTTGGCTACCCTTATTGCACCTATTGGACATTCATTTTGGCATAATCCACAAGATATACATTTGTCATTATCTATTTCAATTGTTTCTTTCTCTTCATTCCATTTTAGTGCTCCTGTTGGACAAATTGCAATTCCTCCACATTCTTTTGCATTATCACATATTTTAAAATTTATTAGAACAGACATATTTATTTCCTCCTCATATTTTTAATAACATTTTTTAATACTCTTACAAAACTATCTATTTCTTCTTCTGTATTATACTTATTTAAACTTATTCTAATTGGACTATAATTACATACATCGGCATTACAAGCAGTTAAAACATACGAAGGCTCTGCCATCTCAGAATTACATGCTGAACCAGTAGAAACCAATATATTTTGGCCTTCAAGCATAAGCATCAGCTGAATTGCATCTACACCTTTAAAACCTACACTTATTGTATTTGGCACTCTATTTTCGGTATCTCCATATATAACAATATCTTCGATGTTTTGTTTAATCTCATTTTCTAGTTTATCTCTTAAAAATTGTATTCTCTCATTCTTTTTATATTCATCTTTTAAAATTAGTTCACATGCTTTTCCAAGTCCTATGATATATGGAACATTTTCAGTTCCACCTCTTCTATTTTTTTCTTGATGTCCAAATATTAATGGAATAAACGGAGTATCTTTTTTTATGTATAATACTCCAATTCCTTTAGGTGCATGTATTTTATGACCTGAAAAAGATAATGTATCAACTTGTAAATCTTCTACATCAATTCTAATTTTTCCAATTGCTTGAACAGCATCAGTATGAAATAATATGTTGTTTTCTTTTGCTATTTTACTAATTTCTTTTATAGGATATATATTTCCAATTTCATTATTTGCCATCATAACAGCAATTAAGCATGTATTCTCTGTTATTGATTGTTTTAATTCTTCTAGGTTAATTCTTCCTTGTTTATCAACTGATAAATATGTAACTTTGTAGTTTTCTTTTTGTTCTAAATACTTCATAGCTTCCATAATTGATGCGTGTTCTACTTTTGTTGTAATTATATGCTTTTTTTCTGGATTATTTCTTACTGCATTCATAATTGCAGTAGTATTACTTTCACTTGCTCCACTTGTAAAAATTATCTCATCAGTTTTTGCATTTAATAATTCCGCAACACTTTTTCTTGCTTTTTCTATCTCTTCTTTTACATTTGCACCAAATGAATAAATACTACTTGGATTTCCATATTCTTCTTTTAAATATGGCATCATTGAATTTAATACTTCTTCATCAATTTTTGTAGTTGCATTGTTGTCGAAATAAATACTATTCAAAAACATCACCTCTTGTTTTTATCTCTTTAAAATTATTATTCTTTTATCCAAATTATACCAAAATTTTCCTTATATGTAAATAAATATATATAAAAAAGATGTCTTTCGACATCTTTTATTACTATGCTGATTTTAATTCTAATCTTAGTTTATCTGCAATCATTGCAATAAATTCTAAATTTGTTGGTTTGCCTTTTGTGCTTGATACTGTATAACCAAATATGTTTTACATCAAGATTATTTATATACTATTTATTACCTATTTTATAGCCATTATGCAATAATATAGACTTATCATAGACATCTGTACTAATATAACTCATATCTTCATATTTTGAAATTTTATTATTTAAATCCCAACTTTCAATTTTATTTATATTAAACGTTTTATTTATTTGACCGTATTCGTTTATATATGTACAATAATTAATATCAAATTTATTTAATTTAATCTCTTTTTCAAAAAAACAATTATATTGGAGCTGTTGAAGCGATAACAAATTATTATCCTTTAACGACTTATTTATTATAGAACTTGAATTTTGAAATCTTGGATTTATTTCAGATAAATATACATCATCTTCAAAAACAATCATGTCAATACCTAATAATCCTCTATAACCCTTTTTTTGTAAAATTTCTGCTATTATATATGCATACTGCTTTGCTTTTATATCTATTTGTTTGCTAATTAATTCTCTATAAGCAATAAAATCACTACCTTTATACATAAGTCTATTATTTATTTTTTCTATTATTTGCATAGATCCAGGTAAAACACAAATATCACCATTTGATATTAATACACTTATATTTATAGATAAATTATTAGTACAATATTTTGTAATCATATAATTTTCTTTTTTATTTAGTTTTATGTCTGTATTTTTGTCAATTATAAAAGTCCCAAAGCCACCTGAACAATTTCTAGTTTGAGCAACTAATTCATTCGTATTAAATTGTTTAGCTAGTTTTTTATATTCAAACTCTTCTCCTTTAATAATTGTATATTTTAATATAGGTATATCTTCTTTTAAAAATGCTTTTACTTTAAATTTATCGTGTACAAACTTAACTAATTTCTGATTATTAAGACATATAACACTATCTAGTAATCCGCTTTTTTTAATAAGATAATAATTATAAATTTGACTATAACACATAAATTTTACATTATTATTTAGTTCTAAACATTTATTTATATTCATTTGATAAAATTTATTAATAATATTATTATTTTTTATTGCATTATGGTTAATCGTTTTTTTTAATTCATTTTGAAGATTTTTATTATTTTTTCCAAAAATAGTAATTGACTTATCAATAAAATCTGTATATAGTATTTCAGACTCTCTTATACCCAACCATATATATTTTTTCATTTATTTTATATCCTTTATACATATTTAAAAATTAATTGTATTATGTTTACATGAATTACATTTTGGACCTAGCTCTATACTATAATTGTCTGTAATTTTTTTTGCCTGTAATAAGACTTCTTTAGTTAGTTCCGGACGTGGTTTGTTAATTGTATTATTGATTGGAATATATGGAGATAAAACAGGCATACATCCAATTTTTGATAGTTCTTCTACTGCTTTCAAACTATCACTTATCTCTTCCAATCCAATAATAATGCATGATCTAACATTTCCTTTTCCAAAAATTTTAACTGCTAATTCAATAAATTTCAAATAATTTAATTTGCCTATATTGTCCTTATTTGGTATATATTTTTTTCTCATTTCATCATTAAATAATTCCAAATTTATTGATAATCCGCTTATATTCCATTCTTTTAATTTATTTAAGAATATTTCGTATTGTTCAATACTATTGTCATTAATTTCTAATCCTCTTGGTGCAAGCATAATATCTATCGGAATCTTATCCCCATATTTTTTACCAAAAAATTGATACACATTATTTAAATAAGTATAATCCTCTTGATTTAATTTAGGTGTTCCTCCACTAATTAATACATGCTCAAAACTACAATTATTTAATGCATACTGAAATGCTTCATCTAAAATATCTATAGAATATTTTTTATAATTAAATATATTTAAACTGCAAAATGCACACCTAAATGCACATCCTTCAATTGGTTGAATTCTTACACGATCACCATGAATATTTATAAGATTAGTTAATAACTCTCCACTGCTCAATTTTTTTCTCATTAATGCAAATTCAGGCGGTTGGATTATTCTGATATTACAAATTAATTTATTATTATATTTTAATATGTATTGTTCATCCTCATAATCTATTTGAAAATAGCTTTCCTCATTTATATCTGCATTTACATAAATTTTATTATCTAAAACAATCATTAAACCTTTAGTTGTAATATAATCATCATTATTAATTTGATTATTAATCCCCTTTTTTAAAGTATCAAAACATTTTTTACTAATACTTATTCCACGATATAATATATCCAATTTGTATTCCCATAGTTCTCTTTTTTTAATATTCATTTTTACTTCCTTTAATCATCTCTTATATATGTTATTTTAATCCATTTGCTAATTATATCAAAATTTTCTTTATATGTAAACAATAATCAAAAAGCTTTTTTATACTAATCTCTAAGATATGAATTTATAATTTTCTTAAAAAATAAAATACTTGTTTATAAAAATAAAAAGGCAGGATTGTCCCGCTATAATAAAATTTTTAATCTATTCTTGTTCTAATTCTTGCATTTCTTTAGTAACTGGTCCAATTTTCTTAGGAAAATAAATATGACATGTTCCATCTGGTAAATAACTTTCTATAATATCTCCAGTTATTCTTGTTCCTGCTTCTTTAGCTTTATTTCTTTCCATATCTATATATTTATGAATATCACCAGGTTCATCTGAACATTCAACAAAATATGAAAAACTATCTGAATTATTTATATTAAAAATTTTATGTGATGTTCCATCACTTTTTAAAATACCCTCTATATCTTTATCGTTTAATTTAGCTTTATCCATTCCTAAGAAATATGACACTCCGTCAGAAGAGTTGATAGTACAACCTATTAAATTTGATTTAGCTAATAAATAATCAAAGTCAGCATAAAATCTTGAAAACATTTCAGGAATTTTGCTTCGAAGTTCTTCATCACTAAGAACTTTTTCACTTTCCCATCCTATCAATTCTATTTTTGATACGTCAATTTTTTTGACAAAACTACTCATAATACATCTCTCCTTTTTATATAAAGTAATTAGACTATATCTTCAATATTTAACTTGTTCTCCAATACTTATTTTTCAAAAATTATAATATAATTCCTTAAAAAAGTCAACAAAAAGCGGAAATAATATTTCGTTTGCATTATAATGCTACAAAATTTAATTTCCGTTTTTTTTATTTTTTATGCTGATTTTAATTCTAATCTTAGTTTATCTGCAATCATTGCAATAAATTCTGAATTTGTTGGTTTGCCTTTTGCCGCTGAAACCGTATAGCCAAATATATTTTCCATCAAAGCTACCTCGCCTCTACCCCATGCAACTTCTATTGCGTGGCGAATTGCTCTTTCTACTCTTGATGGTGTGGTTCCAAATTTTTGAGCTATTTCTGGATATAAAGTTTTAGTTATTTGATTAATAACATCTATATCATTTACAACAAGCATTATAGCTTCTCTTAAATATTGGTAACCTTTTATATGTGCTGGTACTCCAACACCATGAATAACATTAGTAACCAGCGCTTCTAGTTGATCTTTTGTTTTAGTTGAATTTACATCTATGTAAGGAGTTCTTTTAGTTTCATTTATAATAAAACTATTTGATCCATTTGGTTTAAAGTTTTTAATTTCTCTAATTCTTTGAATTAACAATTCAATATCAAATGGTTTTACTACATAATACTCTGCTCCTAAAGCAAGAGCCTTTCCTGTAATTTTGTCTTGTCCTACTGCTGAAAGCATAATACATAATGGTTTTTTGCTTAAACTATTACTACTATTTAATCTTTCTAAGACTCCTATTCCATCTAAATGTGGCATAATTACATCTAATATTGCTACGTCTGGTGATTTTTCTTTTATTATATCTAGTGCTTCTGTGCCGTCTTTGGCAATTCCAATAATTTCCATATCTTGTTGATTTGTAAGATATGTTGCTAATGTTTTGCTAAATTCTTCATTGTCATCTGCAATTAATACTGTTATTTTATCGTTCACAGCTTTTTCCTCCTAAATATATAAAAATTTGTAAATTATTTACAATTTTCATTATATAATAGGGTCGAAAAATTTGCAAGTGATAATTGGCAATTTTTACCATTTTTCATCGTCTTAATTCTACCTATTTCGACAAATTAAGATTTTTAAAAAGGACCAATCTTTTTGAAAATATTTTCAAATAAGTAAAGGTCCTTTGTTAAAAATTATACATTTTGTTTTTCTTTTAATAAATCTCTAATTTCTTCCAATAAAACTGTATTTTCTTCTTTTTTAGGTTCTTCTTCAACTTTTTCTTCTTCTTTACCTTTTTTAGTAATTTTATTAATTGTTTTAACCATAAAGAATATGCAGAATGCTATAATTAAGAAATCAATAACATTTTGGATAAAATTTCCATATGTAATAGTAGCATCTTTAATTTTTATACTTAAATTAGTAAAATCAACACCACCAATTACAATACCAATTAAAGGCATAAGTATATCATTAACAATAGATGTTACTATTTTTCCGAAAGCTGAACCCATAATAACACCGACAGCCATATCCATAACATTTCCCTTTGCTATGAATTCTTTAAACTCTTTAAAAGTTTTTCCACCTTTCTTTTTTAATTCTTCTGGATCGATTTTTTTGTCCATCTTATTCTCCTCCTTTTATTATTTTTATTAGTAAAACTTTTTTCATTATTAATATATCACAAAATTGGCTAAAACTCAATAATTTATCTTAAATTTTATCTTTCTTTGTAAGATAATAATGCTTCATATTCTTCTTGTTTTTCTTTTAATACCCTTTGAGCCCAATTATATTCAACCGAATTTGCTTCATATGAAGGCATAGGAGTATAGTCAGGTAAAAAAATCGAATTATTGTCTAAAGCATCATAATCACATTTCACAACACCTGCTATCAGTGGTTTTTCTGTTCTAATTTTATATGGTGAATATGCTATAACAATAGATGTATCATTATATGGACATCTTGTTATAGAAAACCAATCCATTCTTGTATAACTCCCTTCTTTGATAATATATTCTATACTAGATATTTTGTTTGAAGTTTTTCCATCACATTCATATGTTATTATTTTTGTGTGAGATTGATTTCGATTTTGATTCCTTTTTATATATTGTTTAATTCTATTTACTGTAATTCCGTTTTTAATAACAATCTGTGTTGTTTTTGTAATATTATCATCAGATATTGTTTGTTCTGCATATATAGTATTTCCATCAATCCTTCTTTTTTCTATACTCTTTCTATTTCCATCCTCTATAGTTTCTATTCTAAGCACTTCTTTATCTTCTTTGGGAATTCTATAAATTTGTATTGTTTTATTACCCTTTGTTATTGTTGTTACCAATGTAGGAAATAATACTTTTAAATGTTGAGCAAAATTGTCCATATCTTCCTTACCTACCTATAAAAATATAAATATTATACATCATATTTTCTAATCTCATTATATATATTTTTTTCTTTTTTTCAATATTTTTTATAAAAAAAATATAACATTTTGTATTTTTTTAGAATAAAATATATTATAAAGTTTTAGGAGGTTTTTTATATGAGAAATATACGCAGAAGATATTGCTGTTTGAACAATAATTATTCAAATTTAAATTCAAATAATTGTATTAAACCTGATGTAATAGAAGATGCATGCAAAAATGTTGAAAATATTCAAAATTATAATGAAAATTGTAGTTGTGGTTTTGATGATGATAATATTTCAAATGTATTTCCAGAAAATCCTGTACTTGCACAAAGTTATGTTCCAATTCAAACTATGGATAAAACTTTTAAGCCATGTGTCGGATTAAAAAATGGAACTATTTTTCCAGAATTAGTTAGTCCTTACTTTCCTGGAGATTCTATGAAAGAAATAAAATATTTAGAAGCTACAAACGCTATTGGAGAGGGGTGCAATAAATGTCAATAGAAAATGAAGAAAGATCTTGCATAAATGATATGCCTGAAAATGTTTTGCCAGTGGCACAAATGATGCCAAACAATTCTTGTGAATGTAAAGATGATAAACGCAAAAAAATGCTTCAAGAGATAAAATGTTTAGAATTTGCAATAATTGAACTTGCAGAGTATCTAGATACTCATCCAAAAGATGAAAAGGCTTTATGCTTACACAACAAATATTGTAAAGAATTAAAAGAACTAAAAGATGTTTATCAAAAAATTTATGGCCCACTTACAATAAATTATCCATGTAACAAATGGAGATGGCTTGAAGAACCTTGGCCTTGGGAAGGAGGAAATAGATAATGTGGACATATAATAAAGTTTTAGAATATCCAATTAATATTAAACAAACTGATCCTCGTCTTGCTAAAGTAATAATAAGCCAATATGGTGGACCAGATGGAGAACTTGCCGCTTCTTTAAGATATTTATCTCAAAGATTTGGCATGCCAGACCAAACAGCTAAAGCGGTTTTAAATGATATTGGAACAGAAGAATTAGCTCACTTAGAAATGGTTGGAACTATAGTTCATCAATTAACTAAAAATGCTTCTATTGAAGAACTTGAAAAAGCAGGTTTGGCACCATATTATACAGATCATGGTGTAGATGTATATCCTGTGTCTGCAGAAGGTGTTCCATTTACTGCAGCATATATTGCAGCTAAAGGTGACCCTATTGCAAATTTACAAGAAGATTTAGCTGCAGAACAAAAAGCAAGAGCAACTTATGAAAAATTAATAGATTTGTGTAGAGATAATCTTGATGTTTTAGATCCTCTTAAATTCTTACGTCAAAGAGAAATCGTCCATTTCCAAAGATTTGGCGAAACTTTACGTGGAATTCAAGATAAACTTGCAGAGAGAAAATTTTATATGAATAAATAAGTATTTTTAAAGCAGAAGCGGTTCTTAGCTTCTGCTTTAAAATGAATATATAATAGGAATATTTTTATCATATAATTTAAATGTTTTAAGATATATTATTGTACTCACCTTAATTATTACAAAGCTTTAATATTTTTTTATAATTATTCATGCTTGTAAAATGTTGATAAAATAAATATTTAGTATTTACATTTATTTCAAATTCATGTTGATTCAGTTCATTCACAAGTTTTTCAAGATTAATTACAGATGGAATATCAAAACCATTAATATTATAGTATCCCAAAGTTATATGTGGTAGAAATTTATACTTCAACACTTGTACCTTGTCTATGAGATTATAAATAGTCATAAGTTTTTCATACTCATTTTTACCAATAGGTAATAATACAAGTACCAAACTAATATTTAATATGTTAGTTATGCAATATGTCTTTAATCTTATTGTACCTGATAACAACTCTTCACTTTTTAAAATCTCTTTAATTTTATTTTCATTGTTTTCTAGTGTTTTTTCTATAATTTTAAGTTTTACATTACTTGATAAATCATGTAATGTCATATGTAAATGAGATTTATCAAGTTTTTCGCAAAGACATTCTGGCACATTTGAATATAACTTTAAAATTATCGAATCTATTTTATCTTTATCTTTTTGTTCCAAATCAAAAGTGGTAGTATCTCCGTAAAATTCTTTAAAACAATTATTTTTATTTACTTTTGCTTCTAATGATTGATTAGGATAAAAGAAATTTTTTTCAATACAAAATTCTTTCTTTATAGATTTGTTAATTCTACTTAAAAATTCATTATATTCTTCCATAAAATATTTTCTTCCTATTTATTTTTGTTAATCTTTTCTGTTCCTAAAAGCAATCTATCAAAATCAGAAACAAACTTTTTGTCTTGAATTACTTTGTATTTTTCATATTCATTTTCTGCTTTTTCAATTGCTTGCTTGTGAGAAATCTTTCCAGAATTTTGTAATATTTCTTTTTTTCTAAATTTTAATAAATTATCTGTTTCACTTATCCAATCTTTCATTGTCATTACTTGATTTTCTTCAGCCATAGATTCTGCATAGTCTAAAAATAAAGTTGTTAAATTATTTAATTTTTTCAGTTCTGTTTCTGTTAAATAATTTTTTGCTATTGATACATCATATTTATATATCATTCCTTCTGGTGCTTCTTTCCAAGTAGTTAGCCCCATATTTTCTTTTTCTGAATTTGCTCTTTCATAAATTAATTCAGCCGCAGTATGGTTTGTTATAGCAAAGTGCAATTTATTTTGAATAATTTTAAAAAATGTATTTGCTTCTTCAGATTTTTTATCATAGTCAATAGAAGTTGCAATAAATAAATCTGTTATTTTTTGATAAGACATTCTTTCACTTGTACGAATTGTTTTAATTCTTTCTAATAATTCATCAAAATATTGTTGATTTACTTTTCCACCTTTTAAAAATCTATCGTCATCTAATACAAAACCTTTTATAATATATTCTTTAATTACTTTACTAGCCCATTGTCTAAATTTTACTGCTTTTTTTGAATTTACCCTATATCCTACCGAAATTATCATGTCCAAATTATAATATGAAATATTTCTTATAACAGTTCTATTTCCTTCTTTTTGAACTTGTTCCAAAATGGAACAAGTTGAATTTTTATTTAATTCATCTTCTTTATAAATATTATTTATATGTTTAGTTATATCAGGTCTTTGTACATCAAATAAATTAGCAATAGCTTGTGTATTAAGCCAAACATCTTCGTTTTGTAAAATGACTTGTATTTTAGTATTACCATCTTCATCAGTATAAAATATAATATCTTTTTCATTTCCAATTAATTTATTTTCCATATTATATCTACCTCTTTTCTGTTTTATATATTATCAAACATCTGTTTATTTGTCAATTATTTTCATGAAAAAGAATAAATAAAATTTTAAAAAGCAGAAGCGGTGCTTCTGCTACTTATTTAGTTCTGTTCCACCCCATTCAACAGCTACGAAACCTGCTCTTTCTTGTGTTTTTATTTCTTGTTCTTCAACACATATAGGATTATTCAAACCTTTATATGTCATTAAAATTCTAATTAATGTATCTGGTTTTGGGTTTATATTTAATGGCATATTTGTATCTATTTCATCAGTTGTAGCAAATCTTATATAATTATATTCATTACTTTCAAGTTTTGGTAACCAATATATAATAAACTCTTCTGATTCCCTATCAGTTAATCCTAACTTAGCAAGTTTATCTTCTAAAAATGGTTCAATTTCCGTTCCTTTTACACAAAAGCCATCTTTTTCTACTTTAAAATTTACAACATTATCACTTTCATAGTATAAAGAATAAAGATTCCTTCCTGTATTTAACTCTTTTAAATCTCCATTTGGATGAGCTAGAACTTTCCATTTATCAGTATATTTAGGATATGATGTTGTTAGTTTATATGGATAACCTAAAGTAACTGTTGTTTCTTGCTCATGTTCAGGATATAAATATATTATTGGCTTATATGCCATTCCAAAATCATTATATTTTTTATATTGAAATTCTATATTAGCATTAGATATTCTTTTAGAAATAGGAATAAAAAATATATTAGCACCTATACCTCCTGTAACGCCATGACTATCCCAAAAAATTTTAACATTTACAGATTCTTCGTTTTCTTTACATTCCATTAAGGTTGTTTTTAGAGATGGTTGACCACAACATTCAATTATTAATAATGATTTAGCATTCCAATTAACATTACCATAACTTGAATAATCATTAATATCAAACTTGGATTCATCTATGCCATAGATATTATAAAAATCTTTAATATCTACCGTATAATTATCTGGTACAGTTATATACCTAGCTTCATAATCAGTATAATAATTATACGCATTGATAATATTATTTTTAATTATTTCTAATACAGTATTAAATTCTTTCTGATTGGAAACAATTTTATATTTTTTATCATTATTTAAATTTCCATTTTGACTAATAATACTTTTAAATCTCGAATCCTCACTACCTCTATAAGAAATTTTTTTATAATCTCCTTTATATTCTGTAATATTGTCACAATAAAAAAATATTCTACATAATATTATTCCAATAATAATTATAATCATTATTGTACCTATTAATGCTGTTTTTAAACTTATTTTAATCTCTTTCTTTGGTTCCATAAATATTTCCCTATTTTCATTATCTATAACTATTTCTTTAATTCAAAACGATATTTTTGTTTGATTTCCGGATATTTTACATGATCTACTTCAGACATAAACATTTCAAGTGGTCTTGCTACAAAATCAACACCTTCTACACAATCAGTTTTATATAAAGGTTTATAAATTAATAATTCTTCTTGATTTTCTGTATGTCTTGCAGTTCCAATAATTTCATATAAATACACATTTGGTTCTTCTTTTAATTGTTCTTCTGTCATTTTTTCTCTTTTAAAATGTTGAACAATATCTCCCTTATTAAATTTTCTTTCCATATAACATTTCTCCTTAATATACATTTTTCTTACTAAATAACACTAAATTAATATTGCTTTTATTAATACTCTAGTATTTTTTTCTTAAAATCATTGATAATTTGTTTTTTATTTTCAGAATAATACTCGAAATCAACACTAGCATTATTAATTATTTCTTTTTCTTCATTAGTTAATGAACTTTTTCCTCTATTTTTGATAAATAGATACATTATAACTAAATCTACTAATCTATATGCCATTGCTTTTTTAAATTTTGGATTTTCCTTTTCATTAATTTTCAAACGATTTATTCTTGGAGTTTTAGCTACTGTCCAGTCATCTTCTAATGTATCTCTATATTCATATGGACTAGTTGAATTTTTAAAAAATGCCATTGTCCATGAACGAATCATTTCATTATATTCATCATTTGTTGTTAATTTTTTTATAAAATCTAACTCTATTTCTTCATCAAACATCTGAAATGTTGAATATGCAATATCCATCTTTATATATTTGTTATTCTCTAAATAATAAGCCTTTTTTAATATATCTAAATCTGCTTTAACTGGCAATCTACCAATAAAATATAATGCTATTGTTTTAATTTTAAATTTTTCCTCTTCTGTTAAATTATTTATTAAACTCATCTCATTTGTGTTTATATTCATTTCATATAGCTGACCATCATATAATAAATTTAATAGTTTATTTAAGAACTCCTTAATTTCAATCAGTTCTTGCTCTGTAAGTGATTCCAATTTTTCTCTAACTTTATTAGTTATGTTATCATTTAGACTTACTGTAAAACCTTGTACAGCAGATTGAACTGTTCTTTCTGAGAATACAAGTAAAATTTTCTCCATAACAACAACCTCCTAAATTTAAAATATCACTGTAATATTATCACATTAAATTTTAAAATGCAAATATTAATTTTCTACATCTTCTTGTCCTCTTTGATTCATAACTTCAACAGAAATAGCTTTTATATAATAATAATCTTGATAATAAGATGTTTCATCATTTCCTTTTTCAAGCCAAAAATCTCCAGTACGAATGGCACGCAAGTAGCAAATAACATTATTCTTTTATTATCTTGTTAAGAACTGTAAATAGTAAAAATAGTACTAAATTAACAATTACTATCATTGCTCCTGTGCTTATATTATATACATAAGATAAGAGAATTCCTACAAGAAAACAAAAGACACTTATTATTCCAGAACCTATTACAACTCTCTTGTATGATTTACATATTTTCATAGCTGTTAATGCAGGAAAGATAATAATACTACTAATTAATAAAGTTCCCATCATTCTCATTCCAACTACAATCACAACAGCTGTTAATATTGCAATTAAATTTGTATACCTTCCTGTTTTTAATCCAACTGCCTTAGAAAAATCTTCATCAAATGTAACTGCAAAAAGTTTTCTGTAATAAATTACAAAAAGGATTAATACCAAAATACTAACTATAATGCTCAATATAACATCACTAATACTCATTGCTAAAATACTACCAAACATAAAATTACAAACATCTGTATTTAGTCCTGTTGTTACTGATGTTACAGCAACACCTATAGCTAAAGCGCTTGAAGATATAATTGCAATTGCACTATCACTTTTTATTTTATGGTTATTTCCAATTTTTAATAGTAATATAGCAACAATAATTACAGCAGGAATTGCAATTGGTAAAGTTGATGTTGCTCCAAGTCCTACAGCAACTGTTGTTATTCCAAAACCTACATGAGAAAGTCCATCTCCAATATTTGAATATCTTTTCAAAACTAAACTTACACCAAGTAGTGCTGCACATAAACTTACTAATGTTCCAACAATTATAGCTCTATTTATAAAAGAAAAACTTAACATTTCTTTTATTGTTTCAAACATTCTATATTTCCTCCTTTTTATAGTCTTTTGCATTTATATCTTTTACTATTTTTCCATTTTCAATTTCTATTACTCTTGTAGAATATTGTATACTTCTATCTATGTCATGTGATACCATAATTATTGTAAGACCTTGATTTTTGTTTAGATCATATAACATCTCATATATCCCTGTTACTATTTTTGGGTCTAATCCATTAACTGGTTCATCTAATAATAGAACTTTGTCTGTTGAGCATAAAGCTCTTGCAATAAGTACTCTTTGCCTTTGTCCACCGGAAAGTTCGTAAAAACACTTTTTTCTCATATCATATAGATTTAACTTTTTCATAGTCTCTTCTGCTTTTTTCTTATCTTCTTTTGTATAGAAGATTTTTCTTATATTTTGAGGTATTGTTCCACTTAATACGATTTCCTCAATTGTTGCAGGAAAATTATTTTGAATTTCTGTCATTTGAGGTAAATATCCAATTCTATTTTTAACTGTTATTTTTCCTTTTTGAACTTTATTCAATCCCAAAATACATTTGATAAGAGAACTCTTTCCTGAACCATTTTCTCCTATAATTGTAACAAATTCTCCTTCATTAATTTCCATGTTTATGTTTGATAAAGTTTCATAAGAATTTGTATATCCAAATGACATATTTTCTATTTTTATAATACTCATGTTTTTAGTTCCTTTCCTTGATTACTATAATTAGTTTTCAATAAAATAAATATATAAATTGAATACGTGACGAATGTGATTGAAGGTCGCGTTAGAGAGAGTTGGTTTTAATAAACTGAGGAAGCGAAGGCTTGCGAAGCAAGAGCAGCGAGAGGCTCGGTTTGTTAAAAATTACTCTCTCTAGAGACCGTATTGAGCCGAGGAGCGTATGAAATTTATATATTTATTTTTTAGATACTTAATTATTATTGCAATGCTTCTTTCAAAACAGGAAGATTACGTTCCATTAGACTTACATATGTTTCTCCATTTTTAAAATCATCTTTACTTATATTGTGTAAGGTTTGAATTTGCATTACTTTTGCACCTGTTTCATTTGCTATTGATTTAGCAGTTTTACCTGTACTTAATTCAATATATAAAACTACTGGTATTTGTTCTTCTTTTACTTTGTTTACTAGATAGGTTATTGTTTTAGTTCCTGGTTCCGCTTCTGTTGAACAACCATTAAATGCAGCAGAAGCGGTTAGACCAAATTCATTTAAGAAATATTGCATTGGCATTTTATCTCCAAAAACTAATCTGTCTCTTTTTTTGTTTGTAACAATTTCTTGTATTTCATTTCTAACATTTTCAATTTGTTTTATGTAATTTTCAGCATTTTTTTCATAAGATTCTTTGTTATTATTATCTATTTTACCGAACTGCTCACTTAGATATTTTACCATTTTTATTGCGTTTGATGGAGATGTCCAAATATGCTCATCAAAAGCACCATGTTCATGTTCTTCTTCAGCCCCATCTACTTCCTGTTCTTCAATTGTTTCTATATAGTCAGTAACATGAATTAATGTTGTTTTATTAGTGTCTATTGTATCTGTTTCCAAAATTTTATCTACCCATTGTTCCATTTCTCCACCAATATATATAAATACATCAGCATTTTTTATTGTAACTAAATCTTTTGCACTTGGTTCATATGAGTGTGCATCAACACCTGGACCTAATAGAAATGTAATATCTGCTTTATCTCCTACTATTTGTCTTGTAAAATCATATGTTGAAAAAGTAGTTGCAACTACATTTAATTTATCAGTTTTTTGAGTGTTTTTTGGTTTAACAAAAATTGCCATTAAAATACCTACAATTATTAATATTATTATGACTATCATTATTATTTTTTTATTTTTACTCATTTTATTTTAACTCCTTTACAATCTGCACATATCCCCATAATTGTTGCCATAGAATCTATTTCAAAATTATGTTCTTTAGAAATATGTAATTTTAATTCCTCTATTTCATTACAATGTAAATGTATAATTTTTCCGCATTTTTTGCATTGTAAATGAAAATGGTTAGTACATTCTTCTAATATATATTGATAATATTTAGTATGGTCTTTTAGCTCTACTCTGACCTTTCCCTGTTTTTCCAAAGAATTTAAAAACCTGTAAATTGTTGTGAGACCAATACTTATTTTTTTATTTTTCAAGTATTTTTCTATATCATCTGCATTTACAAAGTTGTCTGTATTTTTTATCATATAATCCAGCAAATCTTTTCTTTGCTCTGTTTTATATTTTTGTTTTACCATATTTCCCTCTCAATTTGAAAATCATTTTCAAATTATTTTACTACGAATAATTCTTTTTGTCAACAAAAAAAGAACAAATTAATTGTTCTTTTCCATTGCCAAGCTATGTGCATCTATTTTTCTTGTTGGTTTGTTTTATTTATGAAAAAAGCTTTAATTCTGTTTATAACAGTTTTTATTGTTCCAGTCCTTACACTTTCTTCAGTTGCTTCAATAGCAGAATTTAGTATATTTTTACTACAGTCATTATCATTACTTTCTGTTACTCTATCTTCAGAAACTTTCATTCTAGGTTCTAAAGAATAAACTTGTTCCCATAATTCATCAACAGGTATCTTCTTTTCATAGTTTTCAGCATAATTGTCTCCATATAGTTTATTAATATCTTGTCTTACTTGCCACAATAAATCTACATAATCAATATTCTCATCAATATTTAATAATTTATTTGGATAATTTTCTTGTAGAACCACTCGTGCAAAATGCTGATTTAAAAAATTAGCATATGTTCTTATTTCTACTGATTTTGCTGATTCAGTTAATAAATATGAATAACTTGGTCTTTCTATGTTCATTTTTTTAGGAAATCTAAATCTATCTAAATTGTCTGCATCTCTCACTATCGCGCAGATTTTTTTGGTTCTTTTTATATATTCTGTTATTTCATCTGAAGACATTTTTAGTTTTTTGATTCCGTAATAATTTAATTCATCATTAATTTCCTCATTATCTAATTGATTATATTTTTTTGAATTTACTATATGATAATTATGGTAACACACTGCAGTTGCAAGCATTGGTATATCTTCTTTAGTTAATCCCAAAAAATCTAAATTGCCTTTTTTAAATTCTTTGATTATTAATTCGGCTCCATCTTCACCATGATATAAATTACTTGTATTATCAACTCTTTTCCAATCATGTAATAGCCCAGCAATTATAGCTATTCTTCTATCTTTCTCCGATAAGCCCTCCATTTTTGCAATGGCATCACATAAAATCATTACTTTATCAGAATGTTCTACTCCATGAATAGCACCAGGTACATTATAGTGTTCCTCTTTACCAATAGGCTTACGAATTGCTTTCATTAATTCTTTTAAATCATCACTCGGTGAAAAAGATATATATTGCCCTCCTGTTTTACTTACTTCTAACAATTCAATTTTATCTAGTTGATGTACCATCTCCTTTTCTAAAGAAAAATTGTCTAAAATATATTTCAAATTTCTATTAACAGTTATACCACTCCCTCTATATAATGTATTTGTTGTTAATTTTGATAATTCGTTTTTACATATTCTTTTATATGCCTTTAATAGTTTAATAGCCTGTTCGGGACTTCTACTAAAGTAATTTTTAATATAATTAAATAATTCATCATAGAAATTTCTTCTATTAGATGATTTAAAAAATTCATTTTTTATAGTTTCACCATGAGTATTTATATTAAATATTATATTACAACGTTTAGAACGTTTGGGATAATAAGCATTATTAACTGAATTAGAACAATTTTCATAAGACGTAATCAATTGCTCCATAAATTCTATTTTTTCATCAATGTCATCACATTTATAAACTTGTTCCTTTAAATCTTCAATTTTTTTTTGATTTATTTCTAATATTTTTTCTCTATTAAACAATAATATTGGCCTTTTAAAATGTGAAGCTTCATTTTTTGTTTCTAACCATTGACGATATTTTGGGTTAAATTTAGAAATTTCGACCAATTTTTCTTGATTAACTTCCACTGATTTAGGATTTTTTGGATTAAACTCACCTCCTATTTCATATAAATAATAATTAGGTTGCTTTTTTTGATACCTATTATCTATAAACTTGTAGTTATAAAATGTTAATTCTGTATTAGCTAATCTTGCTTGATCACATAAGTTATTTGGAAAATGAAATTCTATACCATATCCTTTATTATTATTTTTTACATACTCAGGAGAAATGTTTGCTAAAACTGACTTCCATGAAACAAAATCCCAAGGTGCTACATTTTGTAAACCATTTATATAAGAATATCCTGAAATAATATCATTTACTTCTACAGGTGTAAATGTTAAATTTTCACTATTCATATAAGATGTAGCTATACCGTCATATTTAATATTTTCTTTAACTTCATATCTTTTCTCTTTTTTCGATCTAATATTTTTATGAAAAGCATTATCAACTCTTGCAATAGCATTAAATCTATCTAGTCTATCATAATCGATTTCATATACATCTACTCCTAGTTTTTCAGATAGATCTTCTAATTTCTTAGCATCTTTTACAGGATTATATAACTTTCTATTATATTCATTTTCAAATAATTTAATTATTTTAGATTGAAATTCAAAATAATTAATAAACTTTTTTCCATTTGAATTTTCTTTAATTTGTTGAACAAACGCCTCTATCTCTGTCATATCATTACTGTTAAAATCAATTATTTTTTTCATATCTTTAAGTTGTTCAAACACACTATATAGTTCATTTAATTCTTCTAATCTGTTCTTATCAATTTCTTCAATTTCTTTTTCTGATAATCTCATCATTGATATAATTGGAAAAATTTCAATAATTTGCTGACTATATTGTGGATTAAGTGCCTCAATCTTTGATATATCTTTTTGAGTTATTTCTTTTGATAAATATAAGTCTTTTCCATATTTAGTTACTAACTCTTTAATTTCATTATATTGAATTCCATATACATATGTAGAAATCTTATCTTTGTTAACTTGATTATTTTTATCAATAAGCGGAATTTCTTTAAAACAACCTCTATAGCAATTCTCTAAATCTAAAATATCCTCTGCGCTTTTTACATATTTAGTTGCAATTGAAGAAATATACATATAATGAGAGTTTAATATAGTTAAATTTCTAAAAAAAAGACTATTATCTTCATTTTTATGAACATTTATATAATCTTTGCAAATCTCAATAATTTTCGGATTAAATACACTTCTATGTTTATCAATAATACCGAGTGACATTGACTGATTCATAATGTAGTTTAAATATTCTATGCCAAAATTATCTTTTATTTCAACTACAGTATTTATATAATTTTTTTTATCTGTCGTATTCATTAATAATTTCGCTAATTGTGGTAAAGAAAGAATTTTGTTAAACAATTCGTCATCTGATATTATTTTCAAGTAAAGTAAGGGTGAAATGTTAATATTATTAGAGTATATATCTTTAGTTAAATTAATATCCGAATCATCAAGGTTTAAAAAATTTGCCTTATAATCAATATTTTCTAACTGTTTAATTCTTGAATATATCTCTTGTCTTCTATTTAATGGCAATTTATTTATATTTATTTTCAAAATTTTTTTTTCGATAGCCAATTTTGTTTTTTTTGCTAATATAATACTTTCTTCTGTAAAGCTATCAATTAAATCTTCAATTTCTTCAGCAAGATTTATTCTATATTCTTTATTTCCCAAAAATCTCATTTTATTTCCTCTTTTTATTTTTAGTTTTCAGTTGTTACCAGTATGTAAAATATCTTAAGGTTCCTAATTCAGTTATAAACATGTTTTAATGTTTTAAAAACATTTTTTTTAAAAATTTTATAAATTTTTTAAACATAGTTTCTTTTTTGTTATATTCTATCAAAGACAATTCTTCACTGTTAGTTTTTCTTCTTTTTTTATTATTTTCTAGAACTTTATCTATATTATACAAATTTTTTAATTTTTCTTGATAATTTTCTTCGTTTTGAGCATATTTATTAATTAATCTTTGCTTTTCATTTTCATCCTCACACCAATATTTTAAATTGAGAAATGCTATCAAGGAAAGAGTATCATCATTTAAATTTTGACTTTTAATTGGTTTATTTGGATCAATTTTCATAATATAATTGTTATCTTTTTCATTTTTAAAAAAATCTCTTAACTTTTTAGGAATTTTATTTTTATAATTATCATTTAGTAATTCTATAAAAGCATCAACCTCTGTATATACTTTCTTTGTATCTATCAAACAATTCATATTCTTCAACATTTTCCTTTGCTTTTGTTTTTATACATTTTAATTTAAAATAATTCTATTATTTTCCTAAATTTTTGTCAACAAAAAAAGAACAAATTAATTGTTCTTTTCCATAAAATTTCTTATTCCTCTTCTTTCATTGTTTCACAGTATTTACAACGGTATATTCCTTTTTCTTTATCTGTTAAAACAAAAATATGCTTTAATTCTTGTTCTACTGATGTTATACATCTTGGATTTTTACATTTAATTATATCTACAACTTCTTTAGGAAGTTCAATATGTTTCTTATCAATCCTTTGACCATCTTGTATAACATTAATTGTAATATTTGGGTCTAAATATCCTAAAATATTTAAATCTAAATCTATATTTTTATCAATTTTTATAATATCTTTTCTTCCCATTTTTTGACTTTTGACATTTGTTATCATTGCAACTGAGCAATCTAATGTTCCAAGTCCAAGTGCGTTATATATGGTTAATGCATTTTTAGGTTTTATATGATCTATTACTATTCCATTTTTTATACTATCAATATTCATAAACTCTATTCCTTTCTTTCCAACCTCATATATTATTCAATTCCAAGCATTTTAAGAATTAATGCCATACGAATATATTTTCCATATCTTACTTGTTTAAAATAACATGCTCTAGGATCCTCATCAACTTCAACCGAAATTTCATTTACTCTAGGTAATGGATGCATAATACATAAATCTTCTTTTGCGGTTTCAAGTTTTGCTTTATTTAAAATATAATAGTCTTTTAATCTTAAATAATCTTCTTCATTAAAAAATCTTTCTCTTTGAACTCTTGTCATATATAAAATATCTAATTCATTCATGTATGTTTCTATATTGTTTGTTTCAATATAAGGGATATTATTTTTATCTAATATTTCTTCTTTTACATATTCTGGAATTTTTAATTCTTCTGGAGAAATTAGAATAAATTTAATTCCTTTATATCTTGACATTGCTGTAATTAAAGAATGTACTGTTCTACCAAATTTTAAATCTCCACATAGTCCAATGGTTAAATTATCTAATCTTCCTTTTTCACTAGAAATTGTAAGTAAATCTGTTAATGTTTGTGTTGGGTGATTGTGACCACCATCACCTGCATTAATAATTGGAACAGTAGACTTCATTGATGCCACAAGTGGAGCCCCTTCTTTTGGATGTCTCATAGCAATTATATCACTATAACATCCTACAGTTCTTATTGTGTCTGAAACACTTTCTCCTTTAGCTGTAGAGCTTGAGCTTGCAGAAGAAAATCCTATTACATTTCCTCCTAGTTCCATCATTGCTGATTCAAAACTAAGTCTTGTTCTTGTACTTGGTTCAAAAAATAAAGTAGCTAATTTTTTATGATTGCATTTATCTTGGTATTTCACAGGATTAGCAATAATATCTTTAGCTACTTTAATTAATTCGTCTATTTCGTTTACTGATAAATCTTTTATATCAATTAAATGTCTCATTTTTTTCCTCCTAAAATTTATTTCTACATAGTTTTATCAAAAATGAGACAATCTGTCAAGCAATTTTTTTATTGCTTTTCCACTATGGCTAATTTTGTTTTTTTCCTCCTCAGACATTTCAGCAAAAGTTCTTCCTTCATATTCAAAAATAGGGTCATACCCCATTCCATTATTACCTCTCATACTATAAGCTATTTTTCCTTCACATTCTCCAGAAAAGAATTCAACTTTTCCACTTTCATCTATAAAACAAATTGATACTTTGAATCTTGCAGTTCTTTCTTCATTTTTGGCAGTTTTAAGCATTTCTAATATTTTTTCACACTTTTCCTAATTTGTTGCATTCTCGCCTAAAAATCTGGCTGAATATAAACCTGGCTTTCCACCAATATAGTCAACTTCCAAGCCACTATCATCTGAAATTACAGGTTTTCCAGTTAATTTATAAATTGCTTCTGCTTTAATTAAAGCATTTTCTGCATAAGTAGTGCCATTTTCTTCAACATCTATGTTACATCTCGCTTCTTTTAAAGAAATTACATTAATTCCATATTCTTTTAAATAATCTTTAAATTCTTGTATTTTACCCTTATTATTACTAGCTAGAATTATTTGTTTATTCATATTTTTTTCTTTCGTGTTGTTGTCACTTGTACCGGAGATTTTTGACATATAATATGTCAAAAATCTCCGGTACCTGTGTCGAATTTTATTTTATTAATAATATCTTCAATTTCTTTTAATTGATTTATTTTTTCTTTATCTTCTTCTATTTTATTGTTAATCTGTTCTGTTCTTGCATGTATTAATTCAACTAGGATTGATTTATCTTTATCACTTAATTCTTCCGTTTTTAAATTACCATTTAAAAACTCCTTTAACATATATGCCTTTTCAGTATAACATTTTTTCATCATAATAGTCTTTCTCCTTCTTCTTCTAATCGTTGTTTGTTTTGTATTAAACTTAAAACATATTTAGCATCTTCAAATTTACCTTGTTCTATCAAGTTAATTGCAATAGTTTCTTCTTGGATTGTTCCTTCTTCACCTAGCTCGCTTAATTTTTTTGTTATTCTTGTTTTCATTTCTTCTATTCTAGCTCTATATTCTATTCTCATTTTTTCTACTTCTTCTAAAAGATTTGTTGCCTGTAATAATATATCATCTCCTGTCTGTGTTGATTCCGGATTACTTTTTTTATTATGATAATATTCTCTCATATAATCTCTCAATTCTATAGCTTTTTGTCTAAGTATATCTGCATCACTTATAAATACATCATTTTCTTGTAAAAAATCAACTATATACACCAATGGCTGTTTTACCACAGGTCCAAAAATCTTATAAGAAGCGCCATTAAAATCCTTAAGTTCTTTATATCCCATTTTTTTAGCTGTTTCAATTAGCATAACATATGCTCTATCATAAAGTACAGTTGTATTTCTTCCTTTCCCATCCCATGTAGGAAATCTATCTCGAGTTATCTCTGATATTTTCATTTTTTTAATTCTCCCTTATCTTATATAATATATTTAACTAATTTAATATATGATTTATACTTTTATGTTAACACTATAATAAACATTATACCATCATGGCAGATGTATATCAACATAATATGTTGTATATTTAGATATTATTTATATACTTCTTTAATTCTTTATAAAAATTTTCTCTAGTTCCAATAAGTATCACAATTATTTTTTTATTATCAACTTCATATATCTTATAAGATATTTCATAATTTGTTTTATTATAATATACATCATATCCATAAATGCCAGATAAATCACCTTTTTTTGCTTGTCCAATATATGGATTTTCAGATAATTTAATTAATGCATCTTTTATTTTACCTTTTAATTTTTTGTCTTTTATTTTTTTTATCTCTTTTTCCGCTCTTGGTAAAAACTTTATTTCGTACATGTATTATTCATCACTCCCAAATACTTCGTTTATTCCTTTTAAATTTGAAATATTTTTTATTTCATCATCAATGTCATTATTAAATTCCTTAGCTGCTTTTTTTAATTCGTTTCTTCTTTTTTTGAATTCTTCAAGTATATCTTTATCTTTATATCCTTCTTTTAATATATCTTGTAAAATATATTCAGAAAATTCATCTGTAAAATTTTCTTGGATTGGTTTAATAATAATATAATTGTCTACCATTCCACATTCAATTTCTTTTCCTATGTTTAAAGCATCAAAAAAATCTTTTGGTATCGTTATTTGCCTTTTCTCTGAAACAGAAATTTTCTTTGTTTTCATTGTTTTATTTTTCCTCTCTAATGTTTTCATTACTCCTCCTATTATTATATTACTTTATAATCATTATATTCACCTTTTCATTGTAACAAAGAAACAAAGAAATGTCAAGTGCTCATTAATTTATATTTAAGTCCAGTATTACGTTTTTTACTATCTACATTTTGTATCATATATCCTAGTGTTCTGCTGTCTCCTATTATTATTAAAAGCTTTCTTGCTCTAGTGATTCCCGTATAAAGTAAATTTCGTGTAAGAAGCATTGGGGCAGCTTTTGGAACACACATTATAACAACATCAAATTCACTTCCGTTGAGCTTTATGAATTGTAATGGCATAGCTATGCTCGATTTGGTCTAAATCTTGAAACTGATACCAAGCAATTTTATCATCATCAAATTTAATTTCTATATTTTTTTCTTTTTCATCAATATCTGTGATTGTACCAATTTCTCCGTTAAATACACCTGTTCCAGTTTCTTTTGTAAAATACCTTTCCCAATAAATATCATAGTTATTTTTTATTTGCATTATTCTGTCTCCAACTCTGTAAGTTACGTTTTTATTATTTTTTTCTTTTTTTCCATTATTTTCAGGATTTAAAACATTTTGAAGAACTTTGTTAAGTTCTTTAGTTCCAAGTATTCCTTTTTTGGTAGGTGTAAGAATTTGAATGTTTTCAAAAAAATCATAATCTCCAAACTTTTTTAATCTACCTGTACAAAGTGAGACTACTTCTTGTAAAATTTTTTCTTGATTAATTTCATTTATAAAAAAGAAATCTTCTTTTGAATCTTCAGATGTTTCTTCCTTAGAAATAAAGCCTTCTCCCTCATTTACTCTATGAGCATTTACTATAATTTTGCTTTTAGCTGCTTGTCTAAAAATTTTATCCAAATGTATTGTAGTAATTTTTTCAGATTCAATTATATCTTTTAAGACATTTCCGGGTCCAACAGATGAAAGCTGGTCACTATCTCCAACTAAAATTAGTTTTGTTCCTAAATATACTGATTGTAATAAATAGTTCATCAAGAACATATCTACCATAGACATTTCATCAACTATTACTATATCTCCATCAATTGGAGTTCCTTGATAATCTTGATATTGCTTGTACAATCCATCTTCATTGATTTTTCCTATTTCTAAAAGTCTATGTAAAGTACTTGCTTCATATCCTGTCATTTCAGTCATTCTTTTAGCAGCTCGTCCAGTTGGTGCTGCCAACATTATTTTGTTGTTTTTCTTTTGATATATTTCTATAATTGATTTAATAATAGTTGTTTTTCCGAGTACCTGGTCCACCAGTAATTATTGTAACATTATTATCATTTACAGCTTTTATCGCTTCTTTTTGCTTATCTGATAATTGTATAATATTGTTTTTTTCTACTTTTTCAATTTCATCTTCAATACTTTTTACATATTTTGAATTCTCGTATTTGTCTAATTTTATTATTCTATTACAAATTGCTTTTTCTGTATTATAAAAACTCTCCAAATAAACCCATTTATCTCCATCATCACGTTCTTCTATTATAATCTCACCTTTAGCTTTTAAGTTTATAATATTATCTTCTATGTCATTTATAGATACATTAAGCAAATTTTTTGTATATTCTTCTAAGTTTTGCAATAAAACACAAGAATGTCCATTATATGTTATTTGAATTAAACTATATTTAATACCACTTTGAATTCTTTTTTTAGATGTTTCATCAGTTCCAAGCTCTAATGCCATATTATCTATTTGTCTAAAATCTACACCTCTAACTAAATCTATTAAAACATATGGATTTTCTTTAATTTGTTCAATTGCATTAACTCCAAGTTTATCATATATTCTTTTGGCATTTTCTACACCAATATTAAATTTTTCAAGAAAACCAACTATTTGCCATACTTCCCAACTTTCTATAAAACTTTCTGAAATATCAATTGCCTTATCTATAGTAATACCTTTAATCTCAGCAAGTTTTTCAGGCGCAAATTTAATGGTTTCTATGGTATCTTCACCAAATTTTTTTATAATCTTTTTTGCTGTTGCAGGTCCAACTCCTTTAATAGTTCCATTTCCTAAATATCTTTCTAAAGCATCTAAAGTTTGAGGCATAACTTTTTCAAAAGATTCAACCTTAAACTGTTCGCCATATTCTTTATGTTCAACAAATTTTCCTATTATTTTTAAATTATCTCCCTCTACAACAAAAGGAAGATATCCAACAATTGTTTTGACATCTTCTAATTCATCTATATACATTTCTGCAATAGTATAACTATTCAGTTCATTTTGATAGATAATTCCTAATACTTCTCCTGAATATTCCAATTAATATACTCCTTTTCAATTTAAGCATTGTTAGTGTTTTGAAGAATTTTTAATAGTTCTAGAAATGCTTTCTCACGATGAGTTGTACCTAATTCGTCGTCTCTAAGCTCATTCATACATTTATTAAAACCTTCTGGAATGAAAACTGGACCATAAGTTAATTTTCCCATAGGTCCTGGAGTCTTAGCTATTGTTCCTAAAGTTTCTCCTCTTACTTGTTTTATATCTCCATTTTGCATAATTGCAGTTAATACACATACAAATTTTGCTTTTCTTTCTTTATCCCCGGTTTTTTCTATGTTTTCTAATAATTTTTTTATAGAAGCTTCTTGATGATCATTTGGGTGTTCTTTCTTACTTACATATCTTGCACTATATATTCCAGGCTCACCATTTAAGCAATCTACACATAACCCAGTATCATCTGTAACTACTATTCCTTCTATTTTGTTTTTATCACAAAATTTTTTTATTGCTTTTGCTTTAATTAAAGAGTTTTCTTCAAAGGTTTTACCATCTTCAATTATTTCTTCAAAAAAGCCAATATCTTTGGATGAAATTAGTTCAAGATTTGTGATACCAGTTGCCTTAAAGAAATCTTCTACTTGTTGCTTTTTCTTCAAGTTTGTTGTTCCATATATAATTTTCATACTTATTCTTAATCCTTTTTTATCATTTCTAATATTTCTTGTTTAAGTTCTGTTAAAATACGCTCTTGTGGTATTTTCCTTATAACTTTTCCTTTTTTAAATAAAACCGCTTCATCTTTTCCTCCAGCTATACCTATATCTGCATTTGATGCTTCTCCTGGTCCATTAACCACGCACCCCATAACTGCAACAGTTATATCACTTTCAAGTGTTTGTAAAAAGTTTTCCATTTCTTTTGCAATTGGAATCATATCATACCCAGTTCTTCCGCAAGTAGGACATGCAACAAGTGTAGGGCTTTTTTTGTATAGTCCACAATCTTTTAAGATTTCTTTTGCAACTTTTATTTCTTCTATTGGATCATCTGATAAAGATACTCTTATTGTATTTCCTATTCCTTGTCTTAATAATACACCTAACCCTATACTTGATTTTATTGTTCCTGAAAATGCGGTTCCTGCTTCAGTTATTCCTAAATGAAGCGGATAATTGAATGTATTTGCTGCCATTTCATATGCTTTAATACATAAATCAAGATTAGATGCTTTTAAAGAAATACATGTATCATAAAAGTCAAGTTCTTCTAATATTTTTATATGATTTTTGGCACTTTCTATCATTGCTTCTGCACATGGTTTTCCATATTTATTTAATAAATCTTTTTCTAAAGAACCTCCATTTACTCCAATTCTTATTGGAATATGTTTTTCTTTACATGCTTCAACTACAGCTTTAGTACGTTCTTTTGATCCAATATTTCCGGGATTTATTCTTATTTTATCTACACCAGCTTCAATTGCTGTTAATGCTATTTTATAATCAAAATGAATATCTGCAACTATAGGAATATGTATTTTTTCTTTAATTTGCTTTATGGCTTTAGCATCTTCCTCATCTAAACATGCAACTCTAATCATTTCACATCCGGCATTTTCTAGTTTTAATATTTGATTTACTGTATCTTCTACATTTTTTGTTTTTGTGTTACACATAGATTGAATAATTACATTGTTATTTCCACCTATTTCAATATTTCCTACTTTTATAGTTCTTGTATTAGTTCTATTTATCATAATCTTACTCCTTATTTTTTTACACTATACCATAAATTTTGCTTTAACTCAAGACAAATCTTTTAATTTCTCAAAAAAGTTGGAAATTGGGACGGTTCTGGAAATTGGGACTGGAAATTGGGACGGTTCTCTTTTCCATGATTTTGGGATGTGTCCCCAAAATCTTCCCCAAAATCTTGGGAAGTATCTCTTGACTTTTTTTATAATAAATAATATACTTCAATTATAATATTATATAGGAGGTAAAATAAATGGATAACCTAATTGAAATTAGATGGCATGGACGTGGTGGCCAAGGTGCTAAAACAGCTTCACTTTTGTTAGCAGATGCTGCTTTTAACACAGGAAAATACATTCAAGGCTTTCCAGAATATGGTCCAGAAAGAATGGGTGCTCCAATTACTGCTTATAACAGAATAAGTGATACACCTATTACAGTTCACAGTAATATTTATGAACCAGATTATGTAGTTGTAGTTGATGACACACTTTTAGAATCTGTTAATGTCACAGCAGGTTTAAAAACAAATGGTGCTATTGTAATTAACACAACCAAATCAGCAGAATACTTAAAATCTGTATTAAAAGGATATGAAGGAAAAATTTACACAATAGATGCAAGAAAAGTATCTATGGATTGTTTAGGAAAATACTTCCCAAATACACCTATGCTTGCAGCAATTGTTAAAGTTACAGGTATAATGTCAGATGAAGCATTTATTCAAGATATGGAGGGATCTTTTAAACATAAATTTGCTAAAAAGCCTGAAGTAATTGAAGGAAACATGAATGCAATAAAAATGGCATTAAATGAGGTAAAATCTATTTAAATAGAAAATAAGAAAGGAGTTAAAATATTATGACAGAAATAAATAAAAATACCCCTATGGAAGAGCTTACCATTGGTGGAAATATTTATACATCTGGTAATAGTAAAGAATTCAAAACCGGTGATTGGAGAAGTATGAAACCTGTTTATATAGAAGAAAAATGTAAACAATGTGGCCTTTGCTTCCCTGTTTGTCCTGAAAATGCTATTCCAGTAAACAAAGAAATGAAAAGAGAAGATTTTAATTTTGATTATTGTAAAGGATGTGGAGTTTGTGCTAAAGTTTGTCCTTTCAAAGCTATCGAAATGAAGGAAGAAGGTGTTTAAGTATGAGTATAAGAGAAAGATTAAGTGGTAATGAGGCATCCGCCTTTGCTATGAGACAAATTAACCCTGATGTTGTAGCTGCCTTTCCTATCACTCCATCAACTGAAATTCCTCAATATTTTTCAACATTTGTTGCAAATGGTGCAGTTGATACAGAATTTGTTGCTGTTGAATCTGAACATAGTGCAATGTCAGCTTGTATTGGTGCAGAAGCGGCAGGAGCTAGGGCTATGACAGCTACATCTGCAAATGGTTTATCTTTAATGTGGGAAATGATTTATATTGCATCAAGTTTAAGACTTCCAATAGTTATGAGTTTAGTAAATCGTGCTGTTTCAGGACCTTTAAACATACATAATGATCATTCAGATGCTATGGGAGTTCGTGATAGTGGTTGGATTATGCTATTTTCAGAAAATAACCAAGAGGCATATGATAACCTACTTATGGCACATAGAATTGCAGAACATAAAGATGTAATGTTACCTTTAATGGTATGTCAAGATGGATTTATTACATCACATTCAATTGAAAACATTATGCTAGAAGAAGATAGTGAAGTAAAAAAATTTGTTGGAACATATAAACCAGAACATTATTTATTAAATAGAAAAGAGCCTATAGCTGTTGGACCTCTTGATTTACAAGCATATTTATTTGAACATAAGGCACAACAAGCTAAAGCAATGAAAAATGCAAAACAAGTAATATTAGATACTGCAAAAGATTTTGAAGCATGGACTGGTAGACATTATGGCTTATTTGAAGAATATAAACTAGCGGATAGCGAACTTGCAATAGTTTGTATGAACTCAACTGCTGGTACTGCAAAATATACAGTAGATAGATTAAGAGAAAAAGGAATTAAAGCAGGTCTACTTAAAGTTAGAGTTTATAGACCATTCCCTGCAGAAGAAATTGCAAAGGCTTTATCTAAATGTAAAGCTGTTGCTGTTCTTGATAAATCTGATTCATTAAATGCAGCCGGAGGCGCATTATTTACAGATGTAACTTCTGGAATGTTTGTAAACAATATTAATGTTCCTACTGTTAATTATGTTTATGGTATTGGTGGTAGAGATGTCCCATCAACTGATATAGAATCTGTTTACACTGATTTAGCAGAAATTGCCAAAACTGGAAATATTGGTAATCCATATAGATATTTAGGATTAAGAACAAAGGAGGGAAAATAATATGGCATATAATATGAAAGAAATAATAGCTAACAAACCTTCTCGTTTCTCAGAAGGACATAGAATGTGTGCTGGTTGTGGTGCACCAGTTGTTGCAAGACATATTTTAAGAGCATTAAAAGAAGAAGATCATGCTGTAATTGCAAATGCAACGGGATGTATGGAAGTTTCTACTTTTACATATCCATATACAGCTTGGACAGATTCATTTATTCATACAGCATTTGAATGTGCCGGTTCTACCCTATCTGGAGTAGAAGCTGCATATAAAAGTTTGAAAAAGCAAGGTAAACTTGATGAAAAAGAAGACGAACACACTAAATTTATCGCATTTGGTGGAGATGGTGGAACATATGATATAGGTATACAAGCATTATCTGGAGCAATGGAAAGAGGTCATAACTTAACTTATGTATGTTATGATAATGGAGCCTATATGAATACTGGTATTCAACGTTCTTCTGCTACTCCAAGATTTGCAGATACTACTACTTCTCCTGCTGGAAAAGTAATTCCAGGAAAAATGCAATCTAGAAAAGATTTAACAGAAATATTAGTTTCTCATCATATTCCTTATGCTGCACAAACAATTGCTTTTATGGACTTTAGAGATTTATATGAAAAAGCTGAAAAAGCTATATACACAGATGGTCCAACATTTTTAAATGTATTTTCTCCATGTCCACGTGGTTGGGGCTATCCAACAGAAGATTTAATGGAAATAAATAAACTAGCTGTTCAAACCTGTTACTGGCCTTTATATGAAGTAGTTGATGGTAAGTATAAAATAACTTATAAACCAGCAAAGAAACTTCCTATAGAAGAATTTTTAAAACCTCAAAAAAGATTCAGACATATGTTTAAGGAAGGAAATGAATGGATGATAGAAGAATTCCAAAAAGAAGTTGATAGACGTTGGAATGATTTACTTGCATTAGAAGAAATGAGTAACAAAGAATAATAAAAAATCTCATATATGTGTGAAATAAAACACATATATGAGATTTTTTATTAAGACAATATTAATTATTATCAAAGTATTTTTTTATATATCTATATTTTTCTTGTATGTTTTGACGATGATGTATAACTGCTATAATAAAAATTTTATTATCTTTTATATAATAAAAAACTCTATGTTGTTCATGTATTAATTGTCTTACTATTACACCTTTTATATATGAATAAATTTTACCAAGATGTGGTTGTTCAACTAATAAATCCACACTTTTGATTAAACTTGAAATATAAACATTTGGATTTGACATTTTAGTATAATTTCGAAACTCTTTCAAATCTAAAATAGATTGATTTGTCCAAATTAATTCCATTTTTCAATCTCCTTTAATAGTTCCTCTGAAGTAAGACCATCATTTTGTCCGAGAATCTATTATTCCATTTTCTATTTTTAACCTTATATATATAGCTTCAATAATATCATCAAAAGTTGCAGTATCAGGTAATGTATTTGTTACTTCCATAACTAATTCTTTCATTTTGTTCCCTCCTCAATATTTCTCATATAATATGTTTATATATTTTATATCATATATTCAAAAATTATTCAATATTTTTTAATAAATGTTGTATTTAATATATATTTGTATAGACCTAGCATATGTAGCATTATGAGATTTTTATGCTACTTGCAAAATATAGTTATACTCTTCGAAATTTTCTGAGTATTTTTTTACCATATTATACAAACTTTTACAATTTGTTTTATATTTTAAATGACAAAATTCATATATAAGAACATTTTTTAAAATAGTTCTATCATATTTTACAATCTCTGGATTTATAATTAGAGTTTGATTCCATGTCATTTTTGCAAGTTTATTTGGCATTCTTTTTATTTCATAGTTTTCTGGAGCTAAACCTTTTAGCATGACTCTTGTTTCTTCCATAGCTTTTTCAATTTCTATTCTTGCAATTTCATCATACATTTTATCTAATGCTATTTTAACAATTTCTAAATTTTGATTCTTTTTGTATTTTTTAGGAAGATATACATTTATAACATTTCCTACTAAACTTAATTCTGGATTCTGAATTTTTGAATATATAATTTTTACTGAGATCTCTTCTCCAAAAAGCTTTACATTTTTTCCTAGTTTTTCTTCTATTCTCTCTTTTTTAAATATTGACTTTAACATAATATAATCCTCCTTATAACGTTCAATTGTTTTGCGAATTGCTGTTCGCTTTTGATAATAGGATTATATATCATATTTTTTCATTTGTCAATAGATTTTTTAAAAAATATAAAATTTTTGTTCGTATGTGCTACAATTCACAACTAAAAAGAATATTAAGTCCGCGCAGGGCGATACTTTTTATTTTTAACGAAGGTTTTCGGGGGGACCGCTGAGGGCTGTTAAATGCATTAGCATTGTTACAGCCCCAGTGGGATAACCTGAGAAGAAAATAAAAAGTTTTGCCCGCTAGCAGGACTGAACAAATTTAAAAGTTGTGAATTGTAACTACATAGTGTTAACCATACAAAAAACTCGAAAGCAAAATCTACTTTCGAGTTTTTTTATTAAATATTCTTTGATTTATTTTTTCTTAAAAATGATGGTATGTCTAAATCATTTGAAGAAGAATTTAAATCTTGACTAGATGGAATTGAACTAGCTTTCTTCTCCCATGGTTTTGATGTTGAACCAAGTCCAAGTCCTCCTATTTTGTCTATTCCACCTGGTTTTAAAGAATCTTGATCTTCAAATCCTGTAGCAATAACTGTAATTTTTATTTCATCATTCATATTTGGATCAATTACTGTACCAAATATTATATTTGCTTCTGGATCAACACTGCGTTGAATTAATTCAGCTGCAGTATTAACTTCTTGTAATCCTAAGTCTTCTCCACCTGTTATATTTATAATAACACCTCTTGCACCTTCTATAGATGTTTCTAGTAATGGACTTTGAATAGCTTCTTTAGCTGCATCTTCTGCTTTATTTTCTCCTGATGCACGTCCAGTACCCATATGTGCCATACCAGTATTTAACATTATTGTTTTAACATCAGCAAAATCTAGGTTTACTGTTCCAGTAACAGTAATTAAATCTGATATACCTTGAACACCTTGTCTTAAAACATCATCTGCCATTAAGAATGCCTCGGCCATAGATGTTTTTCTATCTATAATTTGAAGTAATTTGTCATTTGGTATTACTATTAATGTATCTACTTTTGATTTTAAAGCTTCTATTCCGCGCTCAGCTTGTGCTAAACGTTTTTTTCCTTCAAATGTAAATGGTTTTGTAACAACACCAATTGTTAAAATTCCCATTTCTTTTGCTAAACCTGCAACTATAGGTGCTGCACCTGTTCCAGTACCACCACCCATTCCGCAAGTAACAAATACCATGTCTGCTCCTCTAAGAACTTCTGAAATCTCTGTTTTACTTTCTTCTGCAGATTGTGCACCAATATCAGGGTTAGCGCCAGCTCCCAATCCTCTTGTAATTTTTTCCCCGATTTGGATTTTTGTCGAAGCTTTTGATTTAGCTAAAGCTTGTCTATCTGTATTTACTGCAATAAATTCTACTGATTTTATTCCTAAATCAAGCATTCTATTTACTGCGTTGTTTCCTGCTCCTCCAACTCCTATAACTTTTATTGTAGCAGATCCATCCATCATTGTTATATTACTATTATCTTCATATTCCATCATAATTTATAAACTCCTTTTCTTTTTTAAAACTATTTTATTTTATGAATAAAAAAACTCTTTAACTCTTGATAGTAAATTTTTCAAGAGACTTTCTTTAGAATTTGTATCTATTTTACTAGATACTGATTTTGCAAAAGGTCTTAATGCTATATACCTTATTAATGCATAACATGTTCTGTATTCTGGCTTTACAGTACTAACAGCTCTTCCTGTAGAAATTTTTACTGGAATATTTAGTACAATTTTTCCTGCTACATCACTTTTGTTTATATTTGTGATACCCTGACCAGTAAGGATTACATTGTTCACTTTTGATTTTAGTCCTTGATTTGTTATGTCTTTATTTATAATTGAAAAAATTTCTTCTATTCTAGCTTCCATTATTTCAATTAATTCTGAACTCTTTATAACCTTGTTTTTGTTTTCATCTTTGCATGTATTTAACATTATTTCGTTGTCATTATCTATAAATGACTTTAATGCTAAACCATATTGTCGTTTTAATTTTTCAGCTTCTTCTTCTGAGATATTTAATACAAGTGAAATATCTCGTGTTATGTTATCTCCGTCCTAATGGAATCGTGTTTGTATATTTGAAAACATTTCCTTCAAATATACCAATATCTGTGTTTTCTGCACCTATATCTAATAGCATAATATTGTCATACAATTCGTTTTTATCTAAGACAAGATTTCTTTCTGCAAGTGTAACTGGAATAATTCCATCTATTTCAATTCCTGCTTTTTTAAAAATGCCTGATAATTTGCGAATATATTCTTTTTCTGCTAGAATAACTTGTGCATTAACTGTAAAAGATGATGCCAAATTACCAACTGGATCTGAAACTGTTTTACCATTATCTAGTATTATTTGATTGATGTCTACATCTATTAAAACTTGATTGTCTGGGATTTCTATATCTTTAACTTGCATAATTGCGTTTTGCACATCTTTTTGAGAAATACCAGCAAATTTATCTTTGACTTCTTTTAGTATACTATTTTGAACTATTGTTATATATTTACCTGGAATAGTTACATAAGCCGAGTTTATCTTTAATTCTGTTTCTTCTTCTGCTTGCTTGATAGTTTTAGAAATGCTTAAACTAATTTCATCCTCATTAACTATCTTGCCCTTTTTTAATCCACTACATTTATGTGAGGTACAACATATTGTCTCTATTTGACCAAAATTATTTACCTCTCCAGCACCTAAGCAAACCTTGGTCGTTCCAATGTCTATCCCCACAATAATATCACCTATTGCCAAGATAATTCCTCCATATTTTTTTATATTTTTTACATGTTTATATATATTACATTTTTTGACAAATGTCAATAGAATTTGTTATATTTTTGTAATATTTTTGTAACATTTTTGTAACATTTCTTTCTTGTTTTATGTAAATAATTTTAAACTTTTCTTGAGATTTTAATCTTTCTTTATTTATCTATTTTTAAAGTTTAAAGGTTAGAAATTTGATATAAAAATATATTTCATATCTAATTCTAACCTCTACAAAATTGTTATATTAAAATTAGTCTATTAATTAACTTTTTCTTTGTTGTTTTTTAGTTTTTCAAATTTTTGTGTCCATTTTTCTATATAGTATTTTCTAATTATTGTTAAATTTATAAACATTCTTCCAACAAAAACTACAATTGCAGCTAAATATATATCAACATTAAGTTTATTTCCCAAGTATGTTAAAAGTATTGAAAGTAAGCTATTACAGAAAAAACCAGAAATAAATACTTTAAAATTAAACTCTCCTTTTAAAGTTCCAGATATGCCTCCAAATACAGAATCTAATGCTGCAATTATTGCTATTGCTAAATAACTTGAATATGTATATGAAATTGTAGGAATATTAATTCCAACAAGTGCTCCTAAAATACAACCTATTATTATTGCTATAAATATCATTTAATTTACCTCCTCAATATATTTTTTTTCTATTTCACCATTATATTTATTTATTCTTACTTTGTTTGACTTTTGAACAGTAGCTTTAATTCCTGATATATTTAATTGTTCAGCATATCCACCTTTTCCAAAAATGCTGCTTTCTAAATATGAACTATTTCCTATAGCTTTTATTTCATAATTATTTGTTCTAATATAGTTGCTATTAATTTTTATATTAACAAAATCTCCTATATCAACAATATCCGTATTATTTATTATTCTTTCATCATTTATAGATATTGCTTCCGCACCTGCATCTTTAAGATAATTTACGATATAAATGAGATCTTCAGCTACTATTGGAGTTATAAATTCATCCTCTGATAACTCGTTTTCGTTTTTTTCTCTTAAAGAAATAATTATTCCCTCTCCTTCAACATCTGTTTTACCAAGAGCTTGTTCTAGTGTTTTATATTCTGCTTCTAGTGCTTGTTTTGTCTTTATATCTGAAGTACTTTCTTTTTTATATGTTTCAAGTGTATTTGAGATTTCTTCAGTTTTTTCTCTAGTTTCCTCATATTTAGTTTTCCAATTAGCTAGTTGCTGTCTAAGTTCTGCTTCTTGCATAGTATCTATATTTGTTTCTTTTGTTTCTTTAGCAACTTTAAATTGCATAAATATAATTAATGTTAGTAAAAAGCATACAATAGATAATGTTATTATCATTACATATTTTCCTTTTTTCATTTTGCATTTACTCCTTTTATTTTTTATGAAATTAAAATTAATATTATTTCATTTAATTGTTATTCTACTGTTTTTGCGTATTTATAACTATATATACCTGTATATTTTGGAATAGTCAAACTATTAATTTTTTTAAATTCAGCTGTTTTTCCAAGAATTCTAAACTTCATTTCCAAAGTTCCTCCAGACCTTTCTAAAGTTGATAATCTACTGGTTGGTCCTATGGCAGAAACAACAATTGGTGTTCCTATTTTTTCACCATTAACTACAATTACATTTCCATCACAAGATATTGCAGATTTGTTAACAATTCTTTCATCATTTATACAAATAGCCTCTGCCCCTGCATTTCGTAGTTCATTAATAACTAATAAAACATTTTCCGCATGTACTAATAAATTTTCTGGATTAAATAAATTTGTTTCTGATTTACCATCATTAAGTGTAATTGTAACACCTTGCCCTTTTACATCTGTATTTCCTAGTAATAAATTTGCTTCTTTAATTTTATCTTCTAATTCTTTTAATTCATCATTACGACTAGCTACATTTTTTCTGACATTTTCAAGTTCAGTTGTTAGATTTTCTAATGACCTATATTCATTTTCATATTTTTCTTTCATTCTTAATACTTGAGCTTTTAAATTGCTTTCAGATTGACTTGATCCAATAGTAGATCCATTATTGTTTACTGTTTTAATTTGAATAACTATTGCAATGGTCAAAACAAAACACATAACTGCTAATATAAATATTTCTCTTTTCTTATTCATTTTTGTTTCTTCCTTTCTATTTTATAACTAGATTTAACGAAAGTTTGAATAAGAATTAAATTTTGGCAAGGCAAAATTTTAATTATTATTCAAACAGATTATTCTGGTCGGAAATATGGTTTAAACCCATTTCCTATATCTCCATTAACAAAAATACTTCCACTACTTTCATGTGTTTCTTCTAGTATTTTCTTAAGATAAAGCATTTTATTTGTTAAGTTACTATTATCTCCTATAAATACTTTTTTGTTTTCACTTTCTATGTATATATAACAATTATTTTCATCTTCGATATTTATTTCTGTTATAAGTTTTTCTAAATCTATTGATTTTGCTGCATCTGTTATTTTATGCATTTTGTTGAGTTTTTCTAAATTTTCAATTTCTAATCTTTTTTGATTTATTAAATCGTTTTCTGTAACATTGAAGCCTACTATAACTGGAACTTCTTTTTTTACACTTGATATTTCTAAAATATAGCCATTTTTGTCTATATAAGCATAACTATTTATAAGCTTAATTTGATATTTTATAGTTCGTTCATTTACTGAAATTATAATTGTTCCAGGTAGTTTTCTTGAAATTTTTACATCTTCAATATATGTGTTATCTTTAATATTTTTTATGATAGAATTGTTAAATTTGAATATATTTTCTCCCTTTTTTAGTCCTGACATACTTATAATAGTGTCACTAGAAATTTGTGCATTTCCTCTTATATCTATTTTAGTTATATTAAAAATTGGAGTAATAAATGCAAATATAGCAATAGCTCCTATTAACAATAAAACACTAAAAATTTTTATAATTTTTTTAGATTTTCTTTTCTTTTTCTTTTTTTTCCTTTTTATTTGTTTGTTATTTGCTGTATTCAAATTATCTTTATCTGTTTTATTATATTCTTTTTTTCTTTTGGTTTTTTTTGTTTTATGGTTATAAGAAATTTTATCTATATCTTCCTCATTATTGTCATTTTTTTTCTTTGGAGTTACACCTATTACAATTTCATCATTAAAATTAAATTTAGGATTTAATTGTTTTTCATTTATAGAATGACTTTCTTTTCCATTAATTCTTTTTGTAACATATACCTTTTTTTCTCCATTTGTATCATTTTCTATTTCATCATCAGAGAAAAATAAAGTTTTTCCATCTTTACTAATATTCAATATATCACCTTCTTTTGCTTTAAATATTTTACACTAAATAAAAAAAAATAGCAATAATTTTTGCTATTTTTTATCCTTTTAATATTGGTTTATATTCTTTCCATATATTCACATGTACGAGTATCTATTCTTAATATATCTCCAATATTAACAAACATTGGAACTTGAAGCTCTAGACCTGTTTCTAAAGTTGCTGGTTTTCCTGATGTTGTAGTTGTGTTTCCAGCAAATCCTGGCTCTGTATATGTTACTTCTAATTCTACGAATATAGGAGGTTCAACTGCAAAAACACTTCCTTTATATGATAATATTTTTACCATCATATTTTCTTTTAAGTATTTTAAGCAATCACCTAATTGTTCTTTATTTAATGGAATTTGATCATATGTATCATTATCCATAAAATAATATAAATCTCCATCATTATATAAATATTGCATTTCTTTTTTTTCTATTTCTGCTCCTGGAAATTTGTCTGAAGGATTAAAAGTTTTTTCTAAAACTGCTCCTGTTATAACATTTTTTAATTTTGTTCTAACAAATGCTGAACCTTTTCCAGGTTTAACGTGTTGAAATTCTACAACTCTAAATACATTTCCTTCCATTTCAAAGGTTGTTCCATTTCTAAAATCTCCTGCTGAATATACTGCTGCCATATTTTATCCCCTTTCATTTTTTATTTTTCAAACTCTTAATATTATACACTCTTTAGATGATTCTGTCAAGGATATAGCGCCTTTTTTAGTTACTAAAAGTGTATCTTCAATTCTTATTCCAAATTTTCCAGGTATGTATATTCCTGGTTCATCTGTTATTACCATATTTTCTTTTAGATTACTATCATTTTTTATTGATATAGCTGGTGCTTCATGAATATTAAGTCCTACTCCATGTCCTAAAGAATGAATTAAAGTTTGATTGTTTATATTAAATTCACTCTCTACACCTCTTACAATGGATTTGATATTTGCTCCTTCACAGATTTCATTTAATACTTTTTGTTGATTATTTAAAACCAAATTGTATATTTGCTGTTGCTCTTCTGTAATTTCACCTACAAATATAGTTCTAGTCATGTCTGAACAATATCCATTAACTTTACACCCCATATCTATAGTAATTATATCTTTGTCTTTTATTACTCTATTAGTTGGTATTGCATGAGGTTTTGAAGAATTTTCTCCTGATGCAACTATTGTTTCAAATGATTCTCCGTTCAGAGTTATCTAAATAAAATTCATGTATTTTTCTTGCAATTTGTTTTTCTGTTAATCCTGGTTTTATATATGTTAAAAGCATATCGAAACATTTGTCAGTTATTTCACAAGCACTTTTAATACTTGCAATTTCTTTTTCATCTTTAATAACTCTTAAAGTTTCAAATATTTCTTCTGCCTCTACAAAATTATTTATTTTAAACTTTCTTATATATTCTTTATATTGACTATAAGTTAAATATTTTTCTTCAAATCCTACATTTTCGCAGAAAAGAAAAAAATTCTCATAGTCTTCTTTAGATATATTTTTTTGGTCATCAACTATAATTTCATCAAATGGAGTTACTATGTTTGATACGTCTTCAATATATCTTCCATCTGTAATAAATATATTTTCTTTTCTTGTAATTAATAAGATTCCTTCTGCTTCAATTTTAGTTAGGTATTTAATATTAATTGGATTTGCAATTATAATTCCTTGAAGATTCAGACCTGCCATCTTATTTCTAACAGCTTTTAATCTGTCATTCATAGATTTATCTCCTTTCGAGAAATTTTGATTTTTAAGTTATATATCAAATTACAAAGTAGCTAGTTTAGCATCTTGTTTCTACTATATAAACCTAGTGTAAAAATGTTTAATAAAATATTTACAATAATAGTATATGGTACAAATATTGTAATAAAAGCGCCAATAACAATAAATGGTCCAAATGGAATATATTCATCCATCTTTTTTATTTTAAATACTATTAGAAGAATACTTAATACTGCACCAATTAGAAATGATATAAGTGATACTATAACTATATTTGCTAATCCAAAATAAAGTCCTAAAGCTCCCATTAATTTAACATCACCTAAGCCCATTGCTTCTTTACCATAAACTAGTCCTCCAAGCAATGTTATTGCAAGAAAAATTCCTCCTCCTGCAAGCATTCCCAATAACATATTTATTGAAACTGCCACATCAGAAAAACTGTGTAAAAAAGCAAAAACAAGTCCGAATTCAAATATAGTAAGATTTAGTCTATTTGGTATTATCTGTAGCTTGTAGTCAATTACTACAACACTTAATAACATTGGAGTTAATATAGTATACTTTATTAGATCTAAGTTTTCTACAAAAGTTTTTTGTAAACCAAATTTATATAATATTCCTATATAAATAATGCTTGTAATTATCATAAGTATATAATTAGGTTTAAATTCTCTTTTATACTCTGTAAAAAAATCCTTTGAAAAAACTCTTTTTTCATTTGAAAGTCTTTTATTCATCCAATTTACAAATTCACCTACAAATAAACCGCAGAATTGCAAATAAAATATAATACCCTATATTCACGTCATTAATATATTTCATAATAATACCTCTTACTTCATACCTAATTTTTATAATGTAATTTCTTTTTTATTATCTTCTCAATTGGGCGTTTCCAAGCTGTATACCAATAGTCTTTTTTATCTACAGGATCTACCAATACTGTGTACATATTACATCTATTGCCACCAATAACATCTGTAAATATTTGATCTCCTACTACACCAATATTTTCTGGTGCAATATTTATTTTTTTTTGTATTTTTATAAAACCTTTTTTAGATGGTTTTTTGGCAAAATTTTCGTATGGTATTTCTAGTTTTTTAGCAACCATCTCAACTTTTTTCTTTTTATTTGTATTAGATAGAATATATAATACTATTCCTTGTTTTTTTAAACTTCTTGCCCATTGAATTTTTTCCTCTGAAAGGTTTTTATAATAATCTATTAATGTATTATCAACATCCAATATTAAAGCTTTAAGATTATTTTCTTTTAAAAATTCCATTGTAATTTCTTGCACATCCCTTAAATATGCATTTGGATATATATTCATTGTAAAGCAATTTCCTTTCGTTTTAAAATATATTCTTTCTAGCATAAATATACATTTTATAAATAAGTTTTATCTAACAGCAAATATTATTGCTATAATTATAGTTTTTAGTATTGTTTCAAAAAATAATTTATAATTTGTCATTTTTATCCCTAAACTATTAATTTTTTCATAACTATTTACTATATCAATTATTTCTTTTTTAGATAATATTTGTAATTCTTTCATATAATCTTTTGCTAAATACTGTGCTTTTATCATAGCATCATTTTCTAAGTAACTTCTTACAAAATAAAAAGTATAACTTAATATAAGCATTATACTAAAGAAAACTATCTTGTTAGGAATTTTATTAAAAATACCTAGTAAAAGTATACTCGCAAAATATAATAAATATATATTTGAAAATATAAAATTAAATAATAATATTTTTTTATTTTGTATTGAGTGTAAACATTCATGACAAATTGTTTGCACTCTTGTATAGCTTCCTTTTATATCTGCTATAATTATTTTATTTGTAACAGCAATATAAAGACAAGTTTTTTGCTTCTTGTCTTCTTCTATTTTAACATTTTTATTATCTATTTTATTTAGTATATATTTGCAAATATCTATATTATTAGGTAATTTGTCTGTAATTTTATTAAATTTTGCCTCTTCTTCTAATGCAATACTTTTTAATTTTTTTAAATTATAATTGTAAATAATTGCAAGCATCAGAAGAATAGTAAGTAATACAAAAATAATAATAATATATTCCATATAAAAAACAATCTATCCTTATACTTTTAATTAAGCAGATCTTTTACAGCCTCAGAAATAATGCGATTTACATCTGCTAACATTACATTAAATTTTAACTCTGCTTCAAAATATTTTTTTATTTCTGGTATTTCTACCATTTCTTTATACATATTTTGAATGTTTAACATTTTAGCTTCATCTGTTTTTCCAGTTTGCATAGTATTTAATTGTTCTTCATATCTTAATTTATTAAAATCATCTATTTTCTTTTTATATTCTGGCATAATGTCAATAGCTTGCTTTGCAATTTTAAATGTGCTATATTCTTCTGAAGTTTTTATTTCTTCAGCTAATTTATTTACAGTATCATATACTTGCATTTTTTTCTCTCTCCTTTTAGTTGTCAAAAAGGTCCGTCCCCATTGACAACTTGATTATGCATAAGCTTGATTTTTCCTGAAAGTAAGAAGATTGGTGATTTCTCCTCTTGCTTTTTTCTTGTGTTTTGCATTTTTCTCTTGTATAAGTTCTTTTCTTTGCTTTTCGGCAACAGTCTCACAAATTGCTTTTTGATATGTAAAGTGTGTATCTTGTGCAATTTTATTCCAATTATATTCGCTTCTAACCTTTGCTTTTGCTTTTTTTACCATATTTGCAGCTAGTTGATGATCAAATAATAATTCAATAATAGAATCTGCAATAGAATTACTATTTCCACAATATGTTTTCATTCCTGTTTCTCTATGTTCTACAATTTCGTTAAGTCCACCAATGTCTGAAACAACAACTGGTATTTCTGCAAGCATTGCCTCTAATGCAACTATTCCAAATGGTTCATATGTACTTGGAAATACAGCAATATCTGCTGCTTTATACATTTTTCCGACATCTTTACCATTTAAGTATCCTGCAAAACATACTTTATTTCCTAGTCCCAAATTATATACTTCTTGTTTTAATTCATTTATCATTCCACCTTGACCTGCAATAACAAGTTTAGCATCATGATAATGTTCTAATATTTTTGGCATTGCTCCAATTAAATATTGAACACCTTTTTCATATACAAGTCTTCCCATAAATAAAATTATTTTTTCGTTGTCCATTGCATATTTTCTTCTAAATTCATAATCTCTTTCAATTCCAGAATAATTGGTTATATTTACACCATTTGGAACTACATTTATTTTTTCAAAAGGCAAACCAAATAATCTTTGAAGTTCATTTTTCATATAATTACTATTTACAATTACTTCTGTAGATTCATAAGTTAACATCCATTCTGTATCATTAATGTATTTTTGATTTGCTTCTCTAATTCCACTATTTCTTCCTGCTTCAGTTGCATGAATTGTAGAAACAATTGGCATATTATATGCTTGTTTTAATGTTTTTGCAGCATATGCAACCAACCAATCATGTGCATGTATTACGTCAAATTTTCCTTCTTCTGCAATTATTTCTCCTACTTTTGCTATCATGTTAAAATTAAGTTGCATAATCCAATCTATAAAATTGTTAGCATTTATTATAAAATTATCAACTCTATAAACTTTAACCCCTTTGTCAAATTCATAATAAGGTGTATTTCCATCTCTATATGTAACAACTGTAACTTCATGTCCATCTTTAATAAGCCTTTTTGATAAGTCATTTACGACTCTCGCAATTCCTCCAACAATTCTTGGTGGATATTCCCATGTTAACATTAAGATTTTCATCCTTTTATTCTTCCTTTCAATAATTTTCTTACGTATAGTTCCATTTTTAGACATTTTTTTATATTTTATACAAACATTAAAATTTTGTAAAGACTTTTTAATGTTTTTATATAATATTTTTTAATTAATAGTTACAATTCACAGTTTATTATAAATTAGCCCTGCCTAAAGTTTATATATTTATTTTTATGCGTAAAT